>DNWZ01000159.1 GCA_003506095.1 Planctomycetaceae bacterium
TAACGCAACTGCTCGAACGTCGCACAGCCGAGCTTTCACAACTCGAACGTCACTATCAAAACGCGACGACCAGCGACAGGCGATCAATTCGGCCATTGAAAGAAAATGCTGAACAATCCTTAACCCAACTCCGCTCGGTCTTGCAAAAGCTCCAGCAACTCAACGTCCTTCACTCCGCCGTTGCCGCCACCGCTCATTTACAACTCACTCTCACAACCCAATGGCCAGACGGCCCTCAAACCATTCTAGAAATCCCCCTGCCAGATAAGTGACCCAAATGAGTAGGAACTTGGAGAGTGCCTGCTACTTTTCGCCCATAAAGTATCGATTCAAATACGATTGGCGACTTCCTTCTTCCCGCGCAAGGCCTACCATCGCATACAAACGTTGTTGATCCCGTAACTTTTTCGCTGCCAAAACGCGATCATCTAGAAATCTTGCATCGATCTCACGCAACAATTCAAAACATTCCGGTGGCCTAGGGCCCGCAACTACGCCATAACGATCCAGTATCGCGATCGCCGTCGCTAATCGATGATCATGCCGACTGACCTTTTGCAATTGATCATTCAGCCATTCCAGCCCGAAAGCTTGGCACTGCTCACCCCGTTCACTTAAATGATGATACAGCCGTCCATAGTAATCAGCGTCTGGATTACGCCACTCAATGAATTGCATCTGAGTCATTAAGTCAGCCTGGTCATAAAGCCAACGACAAATCGACGGCTTGCCATCGCGACCGGCGCGACCGATTTCCTGATAATACGATTCGACCGAGCCGGGCGTCTCCGCATGCAGGATCACTCGAATGTCTTCTTTGTCGATTCCCATCCCAAACGCATTGGTCGCCAACACCAATCGTTGGCGTCCGTTCATGAATGCATTTTGAATCTTGCGCCGATACTGGCGAGGCAAATCGCCGTGATAACAGACATGATCGATCGATTCGTTCCGTAATCGTTCGCTGAACGCATCCAACGTTTTGATCAACGAGAAATAGATGATCGCGCTGCCGCTGGCATAGGCCTCTTCGGCCAGTGTTTTCTCGATCCACTGAACTTTGTCCGAATCGCCCCAAACCTCTTGAACATCGATCACCAGGTTCGGCCGGTCGATCCCCTCATGAAAGATCGTTACTTCGCTCTCTGAAAGACCGAACTGCTTGATGATGTCCAATTGACAATCGCGTGTCGCGGTCGCAGTCAACCCGAGTGTTGGCGGATTGCCAAGCTGCTGACGAATATCCGCCAGACGCGTGTAGTCGGGGCGAAAGTCGTGCCCCCACTCGCTGACACAATGCGCCTCATCGACGGCCAAAAGGGTTACGTTTCGCCGACCGATCACTTCCAGAAACTCTGGCTTGCGAAACCGTTCCGGAGTGACGTACACGAGTCGGTGCTTCCCTTGGCCAATCTCCTGATATCGCAAAAGGCGATCTTCTGCCGACAATGACGAATTGACGAAACAGGCTTCGATCCCACGCTTCAACAACGAATCGACCTGGTCTTGCATCAGCGCGATCAGCGGCGACAGCACCAAAACGAGATCGCTGGGCCGTTGGGTCGCCAATGCCGGAATCTGAAAGCAGAGCGATTTGCCACTGCCGGTCGGCGCGATCAACAGCGCATGATGGCCCGTCGTCACGCGATCAATCACTTCCGCCTGACTGCCACGAAACGATTCGTAGCCGAAATATCGATTCAACAGCGATAAAAAATGCATCGTCTCTGGTTCTGGATGGATGTCGCTTGCCAACGACCGACAACCTAGCGTTTGCTCAGTTGTTGTTCCATCGGTACCATCCGGATGCTGCGCCATGCTGGCCAGTACTCCACTTACCCGATTGACTGCCGTGAACGACCCGTACATCGACCTCGCATCCCTGCTTGGCCCAGCTGTCGACCCCGCTGCCGCTGGAATAACGCTGCGTCAAGTCGGCGCTGCGGATAGCGCAAAAGCACCGCAACTGCTGGCCGATTTACTCGACCAGATCGATTCGGTTCCGAGCTCCGATCCCGCGATCCTGGCGGCGCTGCTGCGCGGGTTGCACATCCTGTTTCTCAAAGGTGACCCCGCCGCGATCGCAGCCTTAGACCCGATCGGATTAGCGGCATTAGACGAAGCCTTGCCGCTGGAATGCCCCAATCGGCACTTGGTCGTCCATTTGATGATGTTGATCAAGTCCGATGCGGCACTGCGAACCGCAGTCAGCCGGCTGACCGCTTTACCGCCCAAAGATTCAGCCGCCGCGGGCCAGATCCTCAGCCCACTGATGCAGCACAACGACTGGTCGATCGATGCGGTGTTCCCCCACCTGCTCGGTGCGATCGAGCATCGCACGTTGGCCTCGCCGATTCTGGACATCGCCAATTACTTGGTGCGATCGGGCCGCCTCGACACGCACCCCGCCGCCGACCGTGCCGCGTGGTTGACCACATTGCTGGCCGCCGTGACGGGCCACTTGGAGAAGTTTGAATCCGATCCTCGCTCGCTGGGCGACGACATCGCCACTGTGCAGATGCGGTTGGCAGAAGCCGTTTCGTTGGCAGTGTCGCTGTGCGATGCGATCGCGCTTGTCGGTTGGACCCCAGCAATTCCAAGATTGACCGAAGCGATGCATTTGAAACACCGTCGTGTCCAAACCGAAGCGGCTGGATCACTAGCACGACTAGGTGACGAGCTCGGGACGGAGCATTTGATCGCACTGGTGGAAGAACCGTCGGCGCGATTGCGAGTCATCGCGTATGCCGACGAACTCGGATTGAGCGACAAAATCGACGATCGTTTCCGTTCGGTGGAATCGACTGCCGAAGCGGAGATGGCGCTTTGGCTTTCCCAGCCTTCACAAATGGGTGTGCCACCAACGCTGGTTGAAACGATCGACCAGCGACATCAATTCTGGCCCGGTTATGAGCAACCGCTCAATTGCTTGCTGGTCCGATTTCATTATGACATGGGGGCGAAAACTTACAGCAACATCGGCATCACTGGGCCAGTCACGTTCGCCCTCGCTAACAATGTCGCCGACTTACCAGTTGATGACATCTATGCCATTTATGCCGGCTGGCATGCGGAACACGATGATATCTTTGCGATCGCGGCACAGCATATCAATCCGACTCAGCGACGATTGGTCAATGATTTAGCCACTCACGTCGATCGATGTGGCTATGAATCGCCAGCAGTCGAACTATTTGGTGTTTTCCTGGATGAACACGCTGCGGTTTTTCGTGCTCGTCGCGATGACAAACCCTGCTTGGTCATCACCGACGGACTCGAAACCATTCACCAAAGGATTACCGGCATGGTTCGTGAACTCGCAGCGGCCGATTTGTGGAATCTCTACAAAGGCCGGAAAATGTTACGTTCATTCAATCCTGTCGACTTTTCGTGATCATCGCCTTGGCTTGTGCCACCAGGCAGTTGTTCGATAAAGTTCCGTTTGAAACGACGGAATATTATTCCAACGAAGCCAGTCCCCCGCGTTCTACAATCTTAAGCAGTTCTTGTCCGCTCATGCGATGTGCCGCGTCGTGTGGGCATGCGTAAACGCAGCGGGGCTTGCCGTCAATGCTGCGGCAGAGGTCACAAGTTGTCGCCTTTTGTTGAATGACGGGTATCTTGCGTCCATTGCGTTCTTCAAAAACTGCCTTTCTTTTACCAGTCTTCGGATCAGCTTCTATCTTTGGAAATCCGTGCATATTGATGTTTCCATAAGGGCAGTTTTGTGCGCAAAGCCCACAACCGATGCAATAATCCTCGATCTTGATCTCCAGTGAATTGCCATCTCGGTGAATGGCGTCAACAGGGCAACCGACTAGGCAATACGGGTCCATGCAGGAGCGACAACTGCTGGCGACCAGAAATTTATCAAAACGCAAACCGTCTCTCACAAGTCGTGTCACGCCGCCATGCGTGTCTGCGCAGGCTTTGGTGCATTCATCACACCGCGTGCATTTTTCTAAATCAAGAACCAGCAGGCTTTGCCCTAAAAACAAGCCTTGATCAATAAAGTCGTCTGTGCCGATCGCGTCTAACTGCTTTCGAATCGCGTAATCGCGTGCCAAGATCTCGTCGGCGACTTTCAGCATCGGTTCGACAAGTGCAGGCAACTTTCTCAGCAATTCATGAAAGTCAGCCGCCTTGATTCGAATCAATTCGACATGGTCCAACGCCGCACAGGATGCTGTACGACGTCCGTCCGGGATCTTGTTGCGTCCAGGCACTTGGTCCGAATTGACCAGTTTTGTCAGTAGTCCGATTTCGCCAAAATAGCTACCCGGCGAAACATAGCCCATCACGCGATCCGAAACGCCATACTTCTGGGTCACTTTGATGAAACCGAGCCGATTGATGTAAATCGCATCAGCGATCTCGCCTTGACGATAAATCGTTTGGCCAGGCTCAACGGTCAGCAACTCGACTCGATTGTTTAAAAAGTCGGCTGCTTCCTGACGCTGGTCCTCGGACAATCCTTGAAAGATTGGCAAAGATGTCAGTTGTCCGCGCAAGGTTCGCTTGCGATAAACCTGGTCCAAGAACTCGCGACTGATCGCATTTCTTTGAATCATATAAAGCACGTTGCGGCGGATCTCCACAACCACCGAGTTTTCCTTGGCCACCACCGTTGCAGATCGCGGATATCGGTTCAAACAGGTCATTTCACCGATGATTACGTCTTCCGGGGTGATTTCAATCACCGTGTCGTCTGACAATTCTGCGCCGTGCATGTCGCTCAATCGGGCCACGGTGGAATGTTTGGTTGCTCCACCCCCACCACCAAGCCAACGTAAAAGACCGAATCCTAATGGTTTTTTTGGTTTACCACGCTTGGATTGCAAAGTGACCGTGAAACGACCACTGACAATGACAAACGCCGTCGAACCGTACTCACCTTCGCGACACAAAACCTCTCCGGCTTTGAGTTGTCGAACCACAAAGGCGCCTTGATTGAACTGCACAAACTTTGGTGGCAATCCGGCAAACAATGGAATTGCTAAAATCTCACGCACATTCGTCGGCTTGTCGTGGCCTTCGGCCACCGCGGTTGATGCCAAGTATGACGGACGAAATTCGAGTGCACCGGTCGGACAGGAAATCACACATTCGCCGCAGGAAACGCACGAACTTTTGCCCATGGGGTCATCAAGATCGAATCCGATATGGCTTTGGTAGCCCTTGCCAAAACGACCGATTACATGATTCTCTTTCACATAGTTGCAGCCCCGTGAACACCGTCCACAAAGGATGCATTCTTCCAGATTGACAACAACCATTCGACTTGATTTATCAATCTGTGGCGGTGGCGGCGATTCAATCAGCCCGCTCAGATTCTTGGCCAGCATTGTCTTGGAGAATCGATTGGTCGATAGATTCAATCGCGATGCCAACGCGGCCAACTCATTGCCATCCTCCGCCAACCGGGGCGACATCCGCCCCGTCGCGTTTATCGCCACCATTTCACTGCTACGTTGGGCCGGCAAATGATCGGCAACCAAAAGCTCCGTCAATAAACTGCATGCCTTCTTCACCCGCTGCGCAGCCGCAGGATCCGCCTTGCTGTTGATCGTATGGACTGCCATGCCATCGGAAACATGCTGAACGCACGAAGGGACAAGTTTGCTGCGGACGCCACGGCGAGTCTGCTCGACAGCCTCAACCATACAGACGCGACAGACGCCAACTGGTGGAAGGTGTTCGCGATGGCAAAGCGTTGGGATCGGATGGGCGTCACCAGCCTGCTGCACAAAAGCTTGGGTTGCAGCATCATAGATGGTGGTCGCGCGCGGAATCGCATTCCCCTCGGAGTCTCGTTGAATCGAGCCTTGAGAATCTCGCAGCGGTACCGCCTTTTTAACGACGACCTGGCGACCATCAATTGTTAAGCATACGTCGGTATCAAAGTCATCCGCAGTCGCTCGGCGAACCCGAATTAGGCGTCCATCAACGCTACGCGCAAACAGTCCCTCGTCGTCGTATGCCTTGCTTGTCTCGTCGCGATCTGCAACCGCTGCGGCAAAGTTAATCGTTTGAGTCGCTAGGAGACGCTGGTCGCTAAAGTCTTTATTTTCCATCGTATTCTCCCTGCGGTTGATTGCCCGATGATTGCGGACCATTGTTCGGACACTTCGACGCGACTAAGTGCGGAAAAAATCGAAACAACGATCGCACCGGATTGCTCGCCACCTGTCCCAATCCACAAATGCTGGTCGCTTCCATCACTTCACTGAGTTCACGGACAGTGCTGCTGAAGATCGGAAGCTCGCTCAGTGCAACTCGCCCGGCGTCGATCCCGGTTGCCATCGCCGTGATTTTTTCGGATCCGATTCGACAAGGGACGCACTTGCCACACGATTCGTTACGGAAGAAACGACTGCAAGCTAATGCTTCGCTGACCAAATCGGCTTGGTCGTTGTAGACCACGATTCCCGCCCCCAACATATAGCCCATCGTGCGCGACACGTTGATATCCATTGGCAAGTCGCGAATGTCGATTGTGGTCGTGCCTTCTGGGACAAACCGTTTTGCAAAGGATTGATTAAGCTCGGATACCGGGATTTTTGCGGGCCACAGACCGCCTGACGGCCCCGAAAGGGCCACTGCCGCAATCAAACCGCCACGCATACCACCTGCGTATTCGTCGATCAGTTCTCCTAAAGTGATTCCGGTCGGAACCTCATACACACCCGGGCAAACGACATCGCCACTGATCGAAAACAAGCGGCGACCTCGGGCTAAGTCTTTCTGGCCAGCGAGATCGAAAGGGCCAGTCTTTTGCCCCTCATCGCGGTACCATTTTCCGCTGTCACGATCAAGAATGGCTGGCACCCATGCAAACGTCTCAACATTGTTTAGCAGGGTCGGCTGATTCTGATATCCGTTTGTCATCAATTCGGGAGGTCGGTTTCTCGGCTCAGCCCTTTTGTCTTCCATCGCCTCGATCAATGCCGTCTGCTCACCACAGATGTAACCGCCCGGGCTCACAAAAACTTCTAAAAAGAACTTCTCCCCAGATCCAAGAATATTTTGACCCAGGATGCCCAGGTCATTCGCACGGTTAATCTCTGCTTGAAGGCGTTTAATCTGCTCGGGATACTCGTGACGAACATAAATCCAACCGCGTTGGGCACCGACCACCAAGCCGCCCAGGATCATCCCCTCGATCACGAGGTGGGGGAATCGCAGCAAAATCTCTCGATCTTTAAACGTTCCCGGTTCACTCTCGTCCGCATTGCAAACCAAGTATTTCGCCTTTCCCTCGGCCGCTAGAACATCGCCCCACTTAAGATACGTTCTGCCACCGGCACCGCCCATTCCAAGCAAGCCAGCAGTCTCTAATGCCTTCAGCACACCCGCAGGATCGGGCGCTTTGAGATAGTTGCGAACTAATCGATAGTCGGGTGAGACCTGGGACGATCGATCGTAGATCTCCATTTGCCACTTCTCGGTTCCCTTGACGGTTCCCCTGGCATCGGAATCGGCCGATGGCCGGAGGCCACTGGTCGACTGGTCGATTGCCAAACGGAGCTCTTCTTCGGATCGCCCAGCAAATAATCTTTCATTGATCATTGCTGCAGGCGCACGATCACAGCGTCCCAGGCAGGATACCCCGCAAACTTCAACAGCCTCGCCGTAACGTTGTTTAGCATACTTTTCGATTCGTTCCGTCATCGTAACCGCGCCACCCCGATGACAGCTCATGTCGCGACAGATGTGTACCGTAACTTTTGGCGGTGGCGTCGTTCGAAAATGAGGAAAGAATGAAACCAAAGATTGCACGCGATGCAGTGGTACATTCAATACTTCAGCAACCTTCGTGAGGTCTTCACGAGTCAAATAGCCGCCGCGATTCTTCTGAAAACGATACAGCGTAGGAATAATCATGGTGCTTTAATTCGACTCCACGGATTCGGATAACCGCTTGGTTAACTCGCGAAACTTAGCTATGTCAATGAATTCCGGGCTGTCGATGACCCATTCGCCAATCCGATCTTGGACGCGACGAAACTCAATCGCTTCGGCCATTTTGCCGAGGTAGGCTGCAACCTCATGTCGGTCGCTCGGAACTCTTCGGTCTCGAATCAATGCATGCGAACGGAGGTACCAATGTGACGCCTGATACCACGCACCGGTGATCGATGAATTGACACCCAACGGCGCAGCTGCTGGGGAATGGAAACGCGCCAATGATTTCATTTCGACTTGCAGTGGACGCGGATCGGCCAGACGCGACAAGTATCTGCCGATGATCTCTTCGATACTAACAGTGGCTGGTTTTATTTGTTTGATATCCACAGCACGCAGTCGTATCGTGTCCAGTGCTTTATTCATTGCAACGACATCCGACGGCCCTAAATATGCAAGCCCGTGCTCAATAAACTCAGCCAAAAGCGAGGGATGGGGCAACGGGTGTCCGTAGCTAGGGCGAACCGCAAAATTGGTGATCTTCAAATGATGATGGCATGCAAAGCAATCAAAGTCTGCAAGCTCCGGCCAAACACTCGCCGTTAAAGAGGCGTCCGGCGATTCCAGCTGGGAATCGATTCGCCGCTGCGCCGTCAGCTGAATCGCGGCACGAATCGCAATCGCCTGAGCCGCCAAGAAACGTCGCAATTCAGACTCGTCCTCTAGCGACGGCAAACCATCTTGCGAACGATCCTCCACTGCATGCCGTGGCAGGCGACGCAAGGCAGACCAACCTTCAAATCGGAGTGCTGGGTGCCCCGCAGCAATCATGTCATGATTCATATCGCGAACCATTCCATCAGCGACCCGTGATCCCACGTGACAACGGACGCAGCCATCGATTCGTTTAACAAAATTTCGTGTTTCCCTCATCGAGCCCGAAACGGTCCAATCGTCACGAAGATGCGACTGAACCCAATTGCTTGCTGGTCCATGGCACGCTTCGCACGAGACGCCTGCAAGGGCTTGGTGAGTCACTGTTTCGTTGTCCGTGCTGGCATTTTTTTCGTCGCTGGGCACGGCGAGTTCGGCCTGCATGGCGCCCTGAGCATCGATTGGGGAATGACAACTGTTACAGCGAGATCGCAGCACCTGTTCGAAGCGATCGGGTGAATCTCTAGCCCCGGGGTCCAGCGTCCAAACAATGCGTTTGCTCAATTGGCCTGAAAGGGTTAGCCCGGCGCGCGCGTGTGGGTCGAATGCTTCAAAAACGCTTTGACTGCTGGTCCAATCGGGATGGCTTCCGATAGCGCCGCTATGGCAGGTGCTGGTTCCACACGAGTCACTGCCGATCCACCGACCAGCAGATGACGTTAAACTCGAATGGCTTGAAGTCGCCGGTGGTTGTTTAGTGCCTGGCGACTGTGCTGATTGAGTGTTGACCAGGGATATGTCATGAATGCCGCCTTTGTCGTCCTGAGATTCAGAATCTAACAGGCTTGCTTGCACCGGCGTTTGGATTGGCGATGTAGATCCATAAGAATGATAATCATGGCATGTTGTGCATCGGTCTGGCGCGTGATCGGATAAGCCGCCAAAGAGAGCTGCATGCGACTGGTTATTCGTAGAATTGGCTTCTTGCTGCGAGGCACGATGGCAGGGAGTGCATGAGGCGATCCCGAGTATCATTTTAAGATCGCCTGGATTGAGCGTGATCAGTGGGTCCGGTGCAGGCTCGGTCGATGTAAAGTCTGTTTGCGCAGATTGCCCGGCTCCCGTGGTTTTTGCCAGCCAGCTTCGCAGCGCAACTCGTTCGGGGTCGGAGATCGACTGGGCATTCGGATCGGCTTGCGGATGACAGGCGATGCAAGTAACGCCGCGGTGCGCGCTATGATCAAATCGTCCGGCACGCAGTCGAGGCTGAGGAATCCTCGGAACTGGCGCCGCTATTTCAACGTCTGTATTGATGTGACAAACACGACACTGTTGTGCAACGCGGCTCAGCAGTAGTTCGGTGCGCTGGGCCCGCCCGTTTTCTTCTAGCGATTGGTCGTTTAAAGGTTGACGACTGCTAGGCGGGCTTGCATTAGAGCCTGGGACGCGGATCGGAAAACCGTCCGATTTCCAAAGCTGATCGCCCGTCAATTGACTAGCAGCCAACTGGCCCGAAATTGAATCTCGCATTGACGGCACCGCGACGCCGTGGGGGACGGCCCACTGGCCTTGGCGCTGGCCAGGAAGGGTTAAAGGATGGCAAGCAGCACAATGTTGGGTGTACTTAACCGGTGATGAACTTCGTCCCCATGCGTACTCACCCGACCGCTGAAGCCCCAATGATGACGATTGGAACTCATGGCAATCTGCGCATTGCAGTTGGACTGCTGCATCCAACGATTGTCCGGGCCTTTGGTATTTTTCAACAAACTCTTTGGGCAATCGATCCAGTCGCATAGCACCTCGCTGGCCGGGCATGACCTGCCCCGGATTCATATGCAGGGCATGGTCAAACTCAATTCGTGGTGCATCCGCATTCTCTGGGTTAAGCTTTTGCAGTGAAGCAAAATCGCTGTGATCGGCCAGTGAAAACTGAGATACATTTACCGGCGGCTGCGAATCCGATTTTGTCGCACAAAACGCGGAAGTCTTTTCGTGGCACGAGACGCAAGCGTGGTTGAACGTGGGGATCAATTGACGATCCCGTCCCAAGTGCTCGTCATGACAAACCGCACATCGTTGGTCTGCCAGCTTGCCAGCATCATTTAAAGCTGCGACATGAGGACCAACATTCTGATGACAACTCTGGCATTTACTCGCTGTCGACCTGACCGCAGTGGAAGGTTCGATATGCCACGCGTCCGCAGCGATCGGCACGAAGTCAACATGACAGGCAGAGCATTTTTGCTCAATCGACATGTGTGCAGTTGAAATGGGGCCAGTGCTCAAGTGTGATTGGCCAGCTGGGGCTAAGCCAACCCACGCTAAATAACAACCAGCGATCACAATTGCAGCGGCTGTTGCGAGCCAACGCCAATAATAAGTCGAACTACGATACTTGTGGTAATCCAGTCGGATTCGCTGGGCGCGTGTCTTGCCGGTGTACTCGGCGGGGTCGATCTGGTTTGACATTGTAACGAATCACCGACAACCGAAAGGCAACTACCAATAACGAAGCGCAAATACAATGTGCGCGAGAAGAAGCACGCACAGTCCGACGGAAAGACCGATGTGATACGGCAGCCACATGTGCAGCCAGTGGTGGAGGCGTTTTTGTAAACTGAATTGCCGCCTCTGGTCGGTCAATCTTTCCAACGGGCCGATCACACGCTCGGCATCAGCCGAACAGGCCTGTCGCAACATCCCGAACCAGCCCGAAGCACGAATCGGGTCGCCGAATACCCGGCCGGATGTTACACCATCCAGCAGGAACGGCTTCAATTCATCATAGGCATTCCATAACGAACGCGAGTCGTCTTGTTCGGCGGTGGCAGCCCTGCTTTCCTGATAACCCTCCCGTCGTCGTCCAGCTTCCCGGGGTGCGCCAATAACAATCATTCGTGTCATTTGCACTTCGGGGTCGCTGCCAAGTAATTCACGGAATCGCGTCATTTCGCCAATGCCTAATTGCTGCGTCATCACCGCATCGCGAGTGCCACAGGTTGCATTGAGCAACTGATCCGCTTCCAGGACAATCGATCGAGAAATATTTTCGATCTCACCATAAATCGTTTCACCTGGGACCTGTTTCAGCAACATTCGTGGGATCATGTTCTGTAACGCTAGGCCGATCGCCCCGCTGGCCACCGTCAACACCAAGGCCAAAATCAAAAGTGTCGACAACCATCCGCCCCAGTGGAATCCGGAATGAACAATCGCAATCGGCAAGCAGACGATTCCGAACCAAATGTGAGCGGAAAGCCAATACTTGACGCGAACCAATCTCATTCGCCGCAGTGCTTTGCGTGGCCACAGCCCCATCTCGAAGAAGATGATCATTGCCGCTACCGACCCGAGAACCAATCCTGGCAGACTGCCACCACCTAGCAATCTACCTGCGAGCCAAGATTCCGCGAGGTACCAAGCAGTTAGGCCCAAAAAAAGTATCATCGCTAGCGTTATCGCAACGGCATGCATTCGCCAACTAGATCGATCAATCAACATGCGGTTTGCAACTAAGAAAAAGGCTTCGTGTCACCGCTTGGCCAGTGATGAGCTCGGTCTAACAATTAGCTTATCATCTCGCAGGTTCCCAATTCAACAGAATCATTACAAGATTACTGTTTTCCCTCTAAGAACCTCTCCGGAAAGGGGGCTGACCCTTTGAAGGCAACTCGCCGGAGAGGGTCAGCCCCCTTTTCGAATAGGCTCTAAATCCCAAATCGTATCCGTCTGGCTGGAAGGATCCGTTAGCGCCCTGGCCGACTCAACCAACAGACGCGCACTGGGGCGATCATCCTTATAGTTTTGAACTAATCGCCCTAATCGATGAACCGATTCACCTGGCCTGCCTGCCTCATAGTCAGCCAATGCAGATTCATATTCATCTTTCAGCAGCAACCATTGTGGGGTTGCAATTGAAACACATTGATAGACCTCGACAGGTTGCCGGATTCCACCAAGTCGAATCCTTGACAGCCGGCGAAGGTTTTCGCGTGTTGACAAGCTTCCCACCGTTGCTGCGGACACGATACATTGCACTCCCATTTGCTTACAGGCCCCCTGCAAGCGACTTCCGATGTTCACCGTGTTTCCCAGGACTCCGTATTTGAACTTCAGCCTGCTTCCAACATTACCGACCCGTGCCGGGCCGCTATTGATCCCGATGCCTATATCCAGTTCAATCCCCAACTGTTCACGCCATTTGTCTCTAAGGTCATCAGTAACAACCAGCATTTGTCGTGCTGCTGCGATCGCGCGTGCGGCATGGTCAGCCTGCGCTTCAGGCGCTCCCCACATCGCAAAAAGCTCGTCGCCAACATAGTCGACCAATACACCATCCTCGTCGACCACACATTGGCTTAAGTCGGAAAGGACATCGTTGATCAGTGCGATTGTCCGTTCCGGACTAAACATCTCGGAAATGGCACTGAACCCGCGCACATCACAAAATAAAACCGAAACATCTGTATCCCGACCGACCAGCATTTCAGGACGTTTGGCCAACATCGAGGCGACACGAGGTGAGAAGAATTCGGATAGGTTGGCATGCGATCGCTCAGCCGCTTGCCGTGCCATCCCTACTGCGACCGCCGCAGCCAGTGTTTCAGCCAATAGACCTTCCAGCTCGGTGACTCGGTGGTCTCGCCCTGCACGCTGAACCCATCGCTCACCATATAAAACCGCAGCAATGCGGCCGTGTCGGTCGATCACTGGCGCAGCGACCACACTGTGGGATGGCCCAAACGCTTGATCGGGAGCTTCGCGTCCAAGGTCAAAAATTTGCGTTGTCGTCAATTCGAGAACCCGATTGAGAACCGTTGAATTGACTGTTGGCCTTTGTTTTTGCGAGACCGGTTGGGAAAGTTGCTCACCGCGCGAGACCCATTTGACCCGTCGTCCGCTTAACGTCCCCGGGACTCCTCGAATCTCGGACAGGCCGCCACTTGGATCAGACAGCCCCGTTGGCAAATCGGCAATCTCAAAGACAAGTGAACTCAATACCGACTGACTGTTAGCAGTATTGGAAGGCATTGCGCTGGATTGCTGAGGAACCATCAATACAGCACGATCTAAGTAGTCGTCCGATCCAGCCGCTTCGGTGACGGCCCGCAACGCCTTCCTCAGCAGGCGAACCACGTTCAAATGATCCAGCGGCCCTTGCCCCCCGTCTAGAGGGCGAATCAACAGTGCCATGCTCGACTGAATATCAAGCTCACCCAACGTGTCGCGACGCGAAACCGCACTGTCCCCTCGCGGCAGCGTGTCTCTGCGAGCATAAATGCCATTGGGTTGATCGTTGTCCCATTGTGGGGGTGAGCCCGACGTTTCCGGAACAATTCTTAAACAATGGCTTCGATACAGAAGGATTTCAGTTGCGGCAGTCAATTTCAACGACTTGGAACCACCGGGCGGCACGCGACACTCCGGATCGGCAACGCAAACGTCACGAGTCCGATGGATATTGTCGATTCGAACCGTATCGACATCTAAAGCGTGAATCACAAACCAACGTCGAGGAATCGTCGTTATATCTGTCGACGCGATTAGAAATCGATTCGCCTCCCCCTCCCGTGGTTCGCCTGCCTGCTGGCGACCGATTTCTAAGTGAGAAATCAATTCGACCCGGCTAAGCTCTGTAATGTCTTGAAACAACTGAACTAGAATGCCCAAACCTTCCACCCTCTTCGAAGAATCACCACGCTAAACCGACAGAATCAGAAAAAACGCTTCGTTTTAGCAATAATTTCGTTGATCATCGATGTTCAGTTTGAATGCTTCTCCTAGCTTAACTAAACTGAGTTGTCGGATCCGCCATGCCACATTAGTAATGCGCCATTTTTATTCGATTTGTTTTTTTGTCAGATAAAGCCCGATTCGACGGGCGTTTGCTCCAAACCATTCTTGGGATATCGAATAATTAAAGCGTCTATCATCCGTTGTGCATCGCCCGTCTGTTTTGAGTGTCATTTCGTCAAGTTGTTTCGACAGGTTGTTGGGTCTATCAATTGCAAGCGTATAGCATGAGCCAGTGCAACCAAGAATCGACCAACTGCTCGATTGACTCAATCCTATCTTGTTTTTTGCTAGAACCGTGGGCAGAGCTAACTCGATTGAGGTCGACAGATCGATTGTGCCGCCCGAGGGTCGTGATCGCTTGCTTGCTGATGCCTCTGTTTTTGTTGTTCGCTGAATCGGTCGCTCACGGCCAGAATCCGCACAGCTCTACTGTAGCATCTTCGGTGGTGGCGCTTTATCGAGTCGATCTTGAGCCGCTTGCCGCAACCAGTTGTTCGGCTTCGGCATGCCATGGAGGTCCCCGGCCAGGGATCGTCCAGCCGTCTTCCGCTGGTCAGTCCGCTTATGGACTGTGGCTTGAACGCGACCCGCACGCTCGTTCTTGGCAAACCATTTGCAGCTCTGAAAGCGTTGCAATGATGACACGCTTGGGCATCTTACGTGGTGAACAAATTGTTGACCAAGCTGGTTTTGACAATTGCATGGCTTGCCACAACAGCCATCGCAGTGAGTCCGGGCCTGCGGCCACCACGACTGATCAGCGCGGCTTATCGATAAGCGATAATCGTCGAGCCCCGTCGTCTTCAGAGTTTCGATTTCCTCGGCATACGGAAGGAGTCGGGTGTGCAGGCTGCCACGGTCCGGCAGAACAGTGGGTGAACGAGCACTATTTGGCATCTTGGCGACCTCAAGACGCGATTGAGCAGGGCTTCGTTCCCAATGATGATTTGTTAACACGAGCGAGAATGTGTGCATCTTGCCATGTTGGTGATCACGATCGTGATATGAATCACGACATCATTGCCGCTGGTCACCCCGCACTGCGATTCGAGATGGCATCCCACCACAGCCGATTGCCGAAACATTGGCGCGATGATCAAGCCGGTGACCTTGCTGGCTTTGAGGCTAAGCTTTGGGCCGCCGGGGCTGTGGCGTCCGCCGATGCCTGGCTAGCGTTGCAACAAGGTCGCGCTGGCGGAAAGACGGCGGTCAGCACATGGCCCGAATTCGCCGCCAATGATTGTTCATCATGCCACCAGTCGCTGCGTCTCAACAGCGATCGCGATCCGCTATCGGATCCCCATCGCCGCGGTGCCGCTAAGATCGCTCGTTGGGACGTGGGCGCGTTGCAGTTGTGGGCCAGGGCGAGTCACGATCAATCCGACGATGACTATCGCGTCACCCCATCCATGCTGCTGCACCAACTCGATTTGGTACAGGCGACCATTGAGGTGATGCACTCACCCGATCGCGCGGCATTCGGTCGGGTGTCAATGGATTTGAGACAATCGTTACCCAAGCGGTTTCAATCGCAAGCTTTTGCTCCCAACACGCGTGGCAATCCCAGTCTCGGTTCTTACAGCACGCGGCCGCCAGATCCGATTTTTGCTCCGCAGTTGAGCGATTTACTCATGCGATCGGCCGGTTCGGATATCGCAACAGAAACCTGGGAAGCCGCAGGCCAGGTTTACCTTTTGATCGCAGCATCTCGCTACGAGTGGACAAAGTCCAATGGAAGCCAATTGCATTCGCTCGCCGGATCCATTCGTCGCGGATTGTCGCTGCCACCGGAAATCGATTCTCCTCGCTATTCGCTCTCATCTCCGTTGGGCTCGGAACTGACACGCGAACAGATTCGCCAACTGGTTGAACAAGTTCTTCGTACGTTAGACTCGACGAAGCCATCACGTCCTCATTCGGTCGAATCATTGCTCAATCACCTCACGCCTGCCGCTGTCGATAGGCGACCGGCTTTAATCAAGGATGCGTCGCATGCCAGCGTCCGCTAATCAGTTTCGATGGGGTCTTATGGCTGTCATCGCATGCCCAGTGCGAGATTCAATCGTTTTGGGACTTACTCTGATTGCACTCCTTGCGATGAATGTCGCTCAAACATCAGCGCAAGTAATCGACGATGATCCGGTTTCCGAAGCATGGCGTGGCTTTCCTGAAACGTTTGCATGCCAGTCATGTCACGCAAATGCTGAGCCGATCGCTATCACCAGTTTTGCCGACCCACGACAGCGTCTGCGCGGCGACGTTTCGCAACAAAACGAAATGTTTCGTTGGGTTCGTGATGACAAGCACGCCATCGCACGCCTACGCGTCGAACCGCTGCGTCCAGTGGAAGTCCAAGCCGAACGGCAGAAGGTTGCTGATACATTTCGCTTCACCGATCCCAGTGGGCCCGATAAATGGGTTGGTCAAAGCAACGTGCTCAGTCGTCGGATCTGCGACGCGCTGGGCTTCGATGTGGATCGTCCAGATGGCTACCAGAAGTTTGCTGAGTCCTGCTTGACCTGTCATGGCGGTTATGATCCATCAGCAGGGCCTCAGCCAGCATTCGCAAAATCGGCTGACTTGAAAGAGTTGCAACCGGGAATCAGTTGCCTCGCTTGTCACCAGGAAACTGGTGGTGTGTCCGGTGGAATTGCAAAAGATGCATGGGTCTTAACGCATGCCTCGTTGACGGATCAAAAAAAGGGCTGGCGACTCTTGCCCCCAGAGGCGAAATCAGCGCAGGGAATGCGTGACCTTACAACAACTTCCAAGCAAGTGGATCTGTGTATCGACTGTCACGTCGGAAATGTTTCTAAGGGGATGTTCGTCAACCATGCGATGTATGCCGCTGGCCACCCGCCATTGCCAAACTTTGAGATGGAAACTTTTTGTCGCTCAATGCCCCGGCATTGGCGTACGGAGTCTGAGCAATTGCAGGCATTTGAAGAAGCGAATTACCCCGGCAAAGAAGCTTACTTTGCGGTCAACTTTCCTGAGTTCACCACTCGCCTCACAGCCTCAGGCAGTTCACTTTCCGATGTCCCATGGGACACGCGTCGATCGCTTGTCGGGGCGGTCGCGGTCAGGCGTCGGATCGCTGAAATGCTCGTCCAGGCTGCAAGCTCGGATAATCTTTGGGGCGATTACTCATTCTACGATTGCGGTGCATGCCACCATGAGTTGCGACGACCAAGTCTTCGTCAATTGCGAGGTTTTCCCGGTGCGCCGGGACGCCCTCGATTACACGAGTGGCCAGATATCATCTTGGAAACCGTTGCACCCTCAAGCACCCCAGCGGCTGCCCAAAAGAAGTTGCTGCAATTAGTATCCGCAGTGCCGTTTGGGGATAAGCTCGCTTGCGGCAAAGCAGCTGACGAACTGTTCTCGTCAATGAACGAACCCGTGAAGAGAATTGAATCCGAGTTCGGAACCCGGCGGCAGCACGCTTGGACGCTGATCGAACGTTTAAGTCGTGTTGGTCAAGCAGAGCTCCTCGACTACGCCACCGGTCGACAAGTGATGTGGTCGATCTTGGTTGCAGTCGATGAATTGAGCAGGGCAAAAGATCTGCCAGCAGAAGATGCCCCGAAGCTCCAGGCAATTACTGCGGTTACTGACGCTTGGCGAGTCCCCAGCACCAACCAAGGCCGATTGGTATCTACTACGTCCGTTGGCATTGCAACTGAATTGCCAGCCGGTCGCGGAATGTTTATCTTCCGAGAGAATCTTTATGAGGAACTGGAGCGTCGGGCAAACTACGAGCCTACTGCTCTGTATGAATCACTGCAGCGAATTCATCGAGCATTCATCCCGTCGCCCTAACGGACGACGAATCGTGATTGCCAGCGTTACCTGAGATAATTCAACTGCAGAATCGCTTCGAAATTGAATTGCCGATTTGTCCCCGTGGTTAAGGGGATCGACATGCCAGGGGTCACGACAACGTTGTCGCCGAGCACCCAGTGACTGCTGAACGTCGCATTGACCACATCGAATCGTTCGGCCAAGTCAGTTACTGTTAAGCCATTGCCCCGCACAACACCCGCGTTCTCTAAAGATCCGGTGTAATGCAATTCAGCGTTCCCAATCACCTCGCGAATCGTTTCCCTGCGTGATTGTCGAAGCAATGTATGGTGATAAGACGCATCAATGTGCATCAGCGTCGAATCTCTTAATCGCCCCAGTACTGGCAACGGGCCACCGGTAAGATCGCCGCTGATTTCGTTCCCATTAACGTCAACGTCAACCTGAGTATAAAGTTGGACCGCGATGTCTTCGTTCAGACGTTTTAAGACAGCGGCGAAAGGCATCAGATTAACAGCTTCGTTGCGGATTCGAAGCAACGTCTGATTGCCTTGCATCAATCGCGAATCATCTGCCAAAGGCGCTGTGACGCCGATCCCCGCGGTCCAAATCGAACGTTCGTCACGCAACATCACCACCTTGGCGATCGTGGTCAAATTACCCAATTCATAATTCCGCTGCCCCGGCGAATTAATATCTTGGCGACTGCCAAGCGTCGTGGCCATCGGCAAACGGAACTCGACGGAAACCATATCGTCGACCAAAATCTTTTCTAAACCTAAAACCCAACGATTGACATCGCCCAAACCACCAAACGTATTGTTGAAGTAGCTGTAGTTCATATAGGCGCGGTCACGAACCTCGGGACTAAAGTTCTCGGCTATCTTGACCCGCCGTGTCGCGACATCGGGACCGGCCAAAATCACGGGCTCGTTGATTAATCCACCGATACTTCGCGCATAGCTGTACTGAACATCCCAACTGTCGCCATCAACAAATGCCCCAGGTCCTAAGAAAACGGCTGTCCCTCCTTCAAAGACAAATCCAGGCCCCGGTGATGTTGTCGCATTGGACGGTGGTACCGGTTCAAGTATTGCAAACTCATTGATAAAGGTGTTGGCGGTCGTATCCGTCCCCAATCCAGTCGTGAAAATATCCGACGGCGGGCCTCCGACTCCGAATCCAAGAAGTGCACTCGCTGAGCCGCTGGGTTGACCATTGAGAATAAAGCCCTGAAGAGTCTCTCCGAATACGACTCGCTGCGTTCCAAATACCTGTGACACACCTCCACCAAAAAGGTCACCCGTCATGGTAGGGGCAGCCGAAAAACTTCCGCTTTGAATGCCAGCACTGGCAAGGCTTGCGCCCAATCCGAACGCCGCTGCATCTAGGTTGCCGAAATCAATCGTGTCGCTGCCAGTGCCAACATCGGTCGGTTGTGCCGTGTCAGCGACTGCGTCATCCCCGAGTGCCGAATCTGGCGTCGGAGCTTCGCCGGTCCGCTGGTCCGGTGGAACTGGAACCGGCCGAACCGGCTCCGCAGGAGGATGGTTCGGGCCAATGCTAGGGGGTGTTTTCACCGGTGCCCATCCCGGCGCATCGCAAGGCAGCGAATCGCAATCAGTAACCTGAGCCCGATTGCCGAGCAACCTAAGCTGGAGCCTTTCCTGGCCCCAAGAAGAAGGGGTTGCCGTGGCTGCGGCAATCAAAATTAGCCCTGCACAGAGTCGCCTGCGGCGCTCGCTTCGAAATGCCTCGCGCCGACTTGGCGTCGCTGAAACTCTCGAAACGATTCGTGCATTAGTCATAATCCCTACCCCCGTAAGAAACCGATTCCCGGGTTTAATCGGTGCAGTTGTTACAGTGGGATGATGAAAATCGAGTAGTTTTGCAGTCTAACGCTCCATCTAGGTGCGACTTGCGAATTATATGTCTGGTTTCAACGGCTTTCGGGTTTCGCAATCGTAGCGGTCAATGGAATGTGGATCGACTGCATTAGGTCCATTGGGCCAGCTGTTGGACGCTGGATGAACCCATCGCGACGCGAGTCCTCCTCAAGCGATTTACGTATAAACTCGTACGTTTCATTTAGTGAAACGACACCATCACGATTGCCTGCCAAATCGGCCTCGCCATCAATCGCTTCAATCAAACGTGCCGTAAATCTACCCAGACCAGCATTCTTTTGTTCAGCAGCCTCTTCATGTCCCTCCGATGCGGTCAATGTAAGGATTCGATCCTCCTGCAACCAACGCAGCGCTGATTTTAAATCACCGGTCTGCATGACTGGCTGAACCGCCCCGCTGTGACACGAGTCAAGGATGGCTAACTTCCTGCAAGGAAGTGACGACAGCGCGGCCAGATCTTCAAACGCCAAGCAATCGGAATAACGATCATTCATCAAATCGGAGTGCCTGGCATCGGCGGTCACAAAGTACCATCGCCCAGTCGATCGGTCTCGTAGCCCGTGGCCGCATAAATACATCACGACCAAATCATCGGCTTGCACTTCGCTTGCCAGTCGCCTCATCGCCTCCTGGGAATACGCGTTCCACAGTGGCCGAACTACATCTTGGTCAAGCAATTTGACGCCATCAAACTGATAGAGCGGACTCGTTCGCTTTGATAAGGTTTGATAGATCTCAGTGGCTCCCCGCACGGCAAAGTCGAGTGACTGAATTTGCGGATCGCGATACTGGCCGACTCCGACTGCCAACAGATGCAAACGTGGCTTTCGAATCGGAAGGTTCGGATCAATCACACGTCGAACCGTTCGCGTTGCATGGTCCCAAGATCCTGCTTCGGTCGCAGCGAGAATTTCCAGTAGGATCTCCGATCGGCTAACCAAAGGAACCGTCCAGCGATACGTTTCAATTCGCTCGTTAGCGATTGCCTCGCTTTTCAAAACCACCCCAGCAGAAGCAGCAACGCCATCCGCATAAACTTTAGGTTTTGCGAGTGTAGCTCCCAGCGGCAATCGGATTTTTGCTTCAATCACCAAACGATCGCTATCGACTTGGGTGCCCGACTCCGGCGACAACCACTCGATGTGCGGACTCGCCCGCAACTGATTGACAATTGCGGATTCACCTACCGGCGCCACTGCCCCATCGTTGGCTGCCAGCGCCGACGCAAGGCTACCACGATCTAATAGTCGTTTGAGCACATCAGGACGCTCGAGTCTTTGACGAAATTGATCCGCGCGGAAGAAATCGGGTAATCGTTCCACTCCACGGTTTACCTGCCAGCCGAAACGTTGGTGGCCATTGACCGACGCGTCATAGATCCCTGCAGGTGTCCAAATCGCCCACTCGCGATCGCGGTCAACGAATAATTGAGCAAGCGGTTGCCATGCCGGAAAACTTTGGAAGCCAGGCAATCTTTCCCCTCGGCGTTCCCATTCAAATACTACCAAAGTATCGAAGGCTGTCTCTGCAAGAGCCTTTCGCATTGCCTCTGGATCATCAAACGTATTGATGTTCCCTTTTACCGCTTTATCAGGCCAGCGAATTCGTACCAGACGATCGCCTTCACGAACACCGCGAAAAAAAAGAGGTCCATCTTGTCGGATTTGCGCGACCTCAAGTCCGCCTGGGTTCACGTCCAGATCGATCCCCCAACGGTTGGCTATGCCATCCGACTGGAAGATATCGCTCAGCGGCCACAAACCCACAGTCGCATCATCCGATCCGCTCGCCAAGTAGCGACCATCCGCCGATACCGACAGCGACGAAACCGACCCGGTGTGGCCACGAAATTGTCGTAACAATCTTGGTGATTCATCGGACTTTTGCGACGGCATTTCATAGATATAGATATTGCCACGCGAGGTCGAACCGACCGCCAAGGCGCCAATATTCAAGTCATTAGATTCGTTCGCCACTGGATCATCCGTCTTTTTAATTTCGGCGATCGCGGTTGGCACACCATGCGTTTGCGGCTCCAGCGGTAATAGCGCACGCGGTTGATCACCCAGAAACAATCGATAGCGTTGGCCCAGCGGCGTCATTTCTGGTCGAACGCTCCACGCTTCGCTTCCCGTTTGGGCCGCGCGAAATCGATTGGCATCTATCGCTGCGTCACGACCAATCTGAATGGTCGTGACATTAAAGGTATCATCCCAAGATTCGCCATAACCGAGTGCCAATTCATAACCATCGCTTACCTTGGCAAACGCGACTCGCTTGACCGGGCGGACCGAAGTATTCAATCGTTGTGTCGCAACAGCACTTAGCTTGCCATCGCGATCAACCCCATGAACGTGAACTTCGGACCCGATCGCGATCAAGACTTCGCTGACACCATCATTGCCTGTTGCATTTGCAAAGTCACATGCCAGTACACTCCCTTGCATCTTCAGTTGCCCTGTGCGAGTCGGGGCTGCGCCATTAACGTCGGTTTGCCAAACTTCGATCCCACCGCCGTCGGGTGTTGAGTAACCGATCAGGATGCGTTGTCCTGAGGCATCCATCCCAATGTCAAGTGGTTGGCCATCAGTGCTGGCTCGTTTGAGTTCGCCGACACGTACGACGGCATCAGGCGAAAGCGTCCAAATCCGAACACGTCCCGTTTCATCTGCCGATGCGATGCGACGGCCATCCCGCGACCCAGCCATGGTAACCACTAGGCCTAAATGTTCTGATTCTCCGATCGTCGACTTACTGCTGCCGTCAATCGCCAATCGTTCCAATCGCCAAATCGCCTGAGGTGGCTTTGGGGGTTGCTGTGACACACCACCAAAGCGAGGCACAATAAGGTGTTGGGGACCGGCAAAGGCGAACGACACGAACATTCGCAACGGTTCGAGTTTTTTGCCTAAGTCAGCTCCATAAGTCTTGATATCCTCATTAACCAATACGCGACCGGCCCATAATCCCGACGCCGCATCGGCGCGCCATACCAACATTTTTCCTTGTACATCCGCAGATGCCAAAACAGCGTCATCACCTGGTGCCCAAGCTAATTGAGCAACGGTTTGCAGATGCCCGTTGTCACCATCGACCAGTGCCCGTTGCAATTCGCCCGAAGTGATATCAACGATCCAGATCTCGCCAAGCCCGCCTAGTGCACCATGGCCTGCTAAGGCAGCATACTTTCCACGAACAGCGACTCGATAGATCCTGCCCCGTGGCCCTCGCTCGACTTGCCATCGAATCGCCCGGCGATGAATCCAACCGCGTTCCATTGTCCGTTGCCAAACATGCAACACTTTGTCTTCGCCACCTGATACTGCCCACTGGCCGTCTTCCGAAACCGATAGAGCCCGAATCCGCTCGGTGTGTCCGAAGTAATTCAGACGCAACCAGGGGCGCGTCTCACCGGGGGAAACGTCTGAATCCGCTACATCGCCCCCCTGCTTTCCGCCAACACCACCTTGTGTGTCGTCTGCTGCAGTCTCTTGTGCCACAACAAGGTTATTAATTTTGTCCGTTGCTAAAACAGTCTCGCCAGGCAACTGGATCGTTGGCATCTTTTGGGCGGAGTTAGTTTTCGCCGCCGAATCTGGCAACAGCGGCATCGCTGATGCCAAGACAGATTCACTGGGCAGTTGTAAATCGGACGGTCGCTGTCTTTCTTTGGCCACCTCGGTGACGGCTTGTTCGTCCAGCGGCGTCACTAAGGGCATCTTAGTGCCACCCGATCGGTAACTGTTTGGCAGTATCGATTCATCCGGCAGTGTGCCGTCGATGCGCTGCAAGGCTTCGTCAAGCGGCCGCGCAATCGAATCTTGCGATTTCACAGATAAACCGCTCATTGAAAACGTCAACGCAAAACTAGAAAGGCACAGCCGTACAGACGTATTCGTCATCCAAGTCTTCAATTTGATGGCCATCAGTGTCTCGCCTGCAGAAAGATCGATCGGAACCGTGTCATGCAACGGCTATGTCGGGTATCATGAAAAGGCGTGACGTATGAATTATTGAACGTCACCCATCACTCATGCGCATCATGCTCTCGTCCAACCGCATCATAATGTCCGACGGTGTTATTATGTTGAACTCTCGGAAAATCTTATTTCGGCATTTCGTTTCGCACACAAATTACGTGCTTTGCAGCGTGCTGATTTTGATGGCGATTTCTAATCCTGTGGCTGCACAGGTACCGTTGACCGAAACCGCAGTTGAACCAGCTTCTCTCGGTAACGGCCCCGGTGGCGGTGATTTTAAAGCTGGTGTCCAAGCCCCATCGCCGCCAGTCTCTTCTGCTTTGCGATCGATTTTTTCTGCCTCTGCAGCACCGGAAAGAAAAACGATGGGTCTGCTTCAGCGGAGCTTTGTCGAAGTCGCACAGCAAACCGAGGATAATCTTGAAATCGCCCTGGTGATCGACGGAACCGACAGTATGGCTGACGAGATCGAGGGGGTAAAACAGTCTGTCGATTTAATGATGGAGGATCTCCGTCGTGGCCGCATTGGCAAGGTAAGTGTTGCAATCATCGTTTATCGCGACAGCGGTTCGCCCTCAGGTGTCATTGAAGTTCTGCAAGACCGATTCACCGATGACATGAACTCAATCAGAATGTCGCTTCAGCGTTTGACCGCTGCCAGCGGTGCTCCGTTTTTTCACGAAATGCCTGACGCTGGTGTTCATGCCGCGCTGGAGCAATTGCCGTGGTCCGCCGATGGCCGTACCACACAGTGGGTCTTTTTGTTTGGTGATGCGCCACCCTACGCCGAAAACTTTGCTTCTGCTGAAGTTCCTAAAGCCAGTCGTGCATATGCCACCGATCTGTTGATCGCGCTGGCATCCCGAAAGCAGATCCAAATCCATTGCGTGCTTTGCACCAGTTCCAAGGAACTCGATCCGATCTATCGCCAAGCATTGCCCGAAACTCGCCAATTCATGAATGCACTGGCGTCGGGAACAGGTGGAATGATGCTCGATCTTTCTTACCCTGACATTCGCAACGCAATCACCCAAGCCGGACGCCAACCTCGATTCCAATACCAGCAGATTGAACCGATCACGCAAGATGACTTAGTTGAAGCAAGGGCAGCAGAGGCGGCCGCCAATGGCCCACCCGACCCCAAGACCGCAGAAGTCCGCATTGCCATCCTGCCGCACCTGCCGATTCGTGAGGTCAGCTTTGATGCTCGTAACCCTGCCGTTCAAGTAGCCGCCGGACTGCGTCATAAGCTTGAGGGTCTACCGCGTGTGCGTGTGGCTAGCCCTTATGATGTGAAGCGTCAAATGGATCGGCTCAAGGCTGGCGGACTGAGTGAATCGATACTGATACGCGAACTCGCGGCGCGACTTGGCGTGGATTACATTGTTTGGGGAACACTCGATCAAACCGGGACGCCGATCGTTTCCAATGTCTTTGAAAGACGTAGTGGTGAACTCGTCGCCAAAGTATCTCATGCGGGTGAAGTCACTCAGTTGGCAAGTGTGATCTTGAACTCGCCAATGGACGACAAGCGATTTGGCAGCCTTAAAGATTCACAACGTTTGGTTCCTACTGAAACCATTACCCAACAACTCCAAAAGCCGCTTGCGAAAGATGAAGCGACCACGCGCGAACTGCTCACAGCTCTTGAATCGTTGCAACAGGTGATCGGATTGTTGGTCGATGATCCACAATCGCAGCCTTTACTTGCCACTGCTCAGGCCGCTGCCGAAGCCGCTTTGGTCAGCGAGCCCGATAATGGACTGGCCTATTGGTTGCTGGCCAATATTCATTTCAATCGCGGCTCCCGGGCACTCGCAGACGGTAATAGCGAAGCCGCTCAGGCGGCAATGGCAGAAATGAAACGCGAGCTTTCTCGGGCCTTTCGGTTTGTTAAAACAATCGACTCGCTCTCGCTTGCCAACGAAATCATGTCCGACCATTGTTTTTTGGTCGATCGAAATCTCCCGCTAGCGATCAAACGCTATGAAGCCCTTTCTGCTAACCCGTCTGTTTGTCCGAGCGTGCGAAGACGCGCCCACTGGATTCTGACGGGTATTTATTGCGGCGACTGGGGCGTTGAGCCAAATTTCGTAAACCCCCAAGCGGCACGCAAACATGCGATCGCGATCATGGCAAACTGGGAAACTAGTCCCGAAGCAAATCTGCTCCGCAAATGGCTCGGCTGGGATCCAAAAACAAACCGCACCGAGCATCCCCATTTGCCGTTATCCCATAGCGACCTCGCGAAGCTCTAGTCGCTTAGCCTGATGTGGTCGCTTAGAACAACATCGCCTCGGCCATGACTTGGTCAATAGCAGAAATTCGGTTGTCGTCATCGTCCATGACTGCCGTAGCCAGCAACAACGCTTGCTGGTCGCTGGCAATTCGATTCAAGATCAGCAATGCATCCAGCGGTGTGACGACTCCATCACCGTTGACATCGAACTTATAACGCGGGCCTACTCTGCGAACCGTTTCGCCTTCTCCGATGCCGCTATTTGGCCCGCCAATCTCATTCAGAACCAGCAGCGCATCCAATGGTGCAATGGCCCCATCTCGATTGATGTCGTGTCGGAACTCTGACGGCGTCAATCGCGGCAAGGGAGTCGAGCCAAATTGCATGAATCCGAAGTCGGCCGTTGTCCTTTGCGTCTGTGACAACATCACCTCCCGCTCCGTCACCGTAAGCCCAAGAATCGTAACCGTGCTTGGAAGACGGTAAGGATTACTCGTCGAAAAGAGATTCGTTACGGCAATATCGAGTATCGGATCACTATCAAACCGTCCGATCGCCAGCGCCCCAGGGGTTACGACACCGCTAATGGTTCGGTTTTGCATAAATGGCCTGTCGGCTTGGCCAATGAAGATTTCGATTGTCTCCGCCCTCGGATTGACTGTTACCAAATCTAATCGCCCATCGCCATTGATATCTTCCGCGGCAACCGCCGTAACTCCCGCTCCAACCATTAAGGATGTCATCTGTTGGAGCGCCCCGGTCACTGGATCGACCTTAAAGATTTCGATCGTTCCGCTGAAATTGGCAATTACCAATTGATCGCTACCAGAACCGTCAAAGTCGCCGACCACCACGTCAATCGCTTCGCCACGCGAGATCGAGCCGCGCAGCGGAGAGAACCCACCCTCGCCATCTCCTAGCAAGATGATCACTTCGCTGCCGCTGTCACCCCTGAAACCAGTCGTCACAACAACAAGGTCGAGGTGAGAATCTCCGTTGATGTCGGCCTTGGAAATGGACCTCGGTACGAGCCCCTGGGCGATCTCGATCGGTTCATCAACACCGCTCAGGCGTGCTAAGATTTTACCGTCGCGGAATGAAGCCGTAATAAAATCAGGCTGACCGTCACCATTGAAATCATCGACCACAACAGCAATCGGGCCGTCACCGGCAGAAAACTCGCGCACACCCGAATCATCGATTACATACAATAGTCCAGGGTCCGCCGCGCCCGTGCCGATTGCCGCAACGGCAATGGTTGGCAATTGACCACTGGGTTGGTAAACCGAGAGTGCATAGGGACGTTTGCCAAGCGAAGTTGTGGAACTGATGCTAAACGTCGACGCAATGCCCCCAATCTCAAACGCAGGACCGCCTCCGACGCCAATACCTCCGCCTGATCCCGCTTGGCGTAATCTGACAAGGTCATTCCCCAACTCATTGATTACCAACAATTCATCCAACCCTGTTTGCGGGTTAAAGATGGTCGCAATATCCCGAGAAAGCATTCCGGTCGTCAACGAAGAGCGAGTGACACCAATTTCCGGAACATTCGGGAAGCATCCCGGTGGATTGACAACCACCACGTTTGCGCGCTGGCCAGGCGGCAGATTGTCAAAGAATATCGAGTAATTGCCTTGTAGGTCCGCGAACGCGTGAGGCTCTCCCAGTACAGAATCAAAAATGCGATTTTCATTAAGGTCTACAAACACCAAAGCACCCGCTGCCGCTTCCCCAAGGTCTTCGATGCCATTGCCATTGATGTCACAGAAAACGTGTCCAGTCAGATCGCCTGAAACCGCTGGCGGAAGCAGCGAATCGGGCCTCGTGCCGAAGATGGTATCGGTTAAATAGACAATGCTTTGGCCGGGGGATAGCGTGAATGCGTTTCGCAGTGCGGCTGCCGAATCATAGCCTTGTCCAGAATCGACAAAACCATCGGCGTTGATGTCACCACTGACAGCGTTACGAAGCGAAGTTGCGACTGTTGGGTCGAAGAGACGGCTTTCCAATAAAGACTCTCGATCAATATCAAACCGATCGCTCGTTAGTGAGTCGCCACCGGAGGTTGTCATCGCCACGAAAGGCGTATTGGTTGACGCGGTACCGTCGTTGTCGGTAATGAACGCGATCAACCTGCCATTTGAGTCGATTAATACACCGCCACCATCAGCCCCGAAGGAGCTTTCAAAAATCAGATCGGCATCCAAGAAACGTGCTAAATCGAAACTCAGTGGCCCATTGGATGCATTGAATACTGTGTAGACTTGTCTCAGTTGGGCCCCGGCCCGGCTGCCGTCTGGGTGGAATGTTGCCGCGACGGATTGATCGAGCGCGACGCTTAGCTCACCTACGGTAAAAGCACTCGTGGCACTTGCCAGAGTTCCGTCAATCTGTTGTGTGATGACCACTCCGGGCGCGTTTCGGACTAACGGAGAAAACTCTAGACGACCCTGAGGGCGAAACCCAAGGATTGATCTGGCTACAACATCCATTGATCCTAAAGGCCCTACAGGATCGAAGTCAGCGAGAGGAATAGGGTCGGCGCCACTAAAAGCTGCGGTTCCGAAAATTCCGAAGGCATCGACATCGATCTGGATGTCACCGTCTTCGTTGCCAGTTGACAGAGTGTGCAATTCTACCCCCAAGCTCGATGCGATCGTAACGGTGTCGGTGGACAAGTTATTCAACAAGTTGGGATCGATCTCGGACGAAGAGGCGTTCGAAGTCGTTACCAATACCCCTTGCGAACCGGCCGTCGCGCCCAGCGTATAGGAGAAGGTCGTCAAGGGCGGGATGGAGGGTAACGTCCAGGTTGCTGTATTCGAAAACGAGTCAATAACAACCGTACCCATCGACGCAGAAAAGCCATCGATAAATGCTAAACTGCCTATCGTTGTTACGACAACCACATTCGTTGCGGTCGCAAGCGACAAATTGTCGACAAAGATCGTATAGGAAAACAAGTCATTAACAGCGACTTGGGCTTGGTTACGCAATGTCGAAGTTGCTAAATCCGCTTCTAAAAGTGAGTTGTCGACCACGTTGACTTGCAGTGTCGCATTCGTGATGCCGAAACCATCAGCGATGACATATTCAACGGTATCAATCCCTGAAAACCCAACCGGCGATGTATAGGTGATTTGCTGACCCACAAGCGTGACACTGCCGCCTTGTCCCGTCGTTGGCGTCACGCTTGCAATCGATACAATTCCCGTTGGGCTTTGTGCACCGGCGATATCATTCGCCGTCAGCGTTGCACCATCGATTACTTCCGCTACGCCGGGTTCAGCAATCCTTTGGCTGTCCGGCTTGAATCGAAGCACTGGATCAATCGTTATGTCAAAAACCTGATCGATGAACAAGCCGCCACTATCCGTTGATCGAACACGAATTCGATACGAGCTTTGGGTCTCGAAGTCGAAAACGGAGACGGCGAGAAGCGAATCCCCAACAATGCTGAAGTCCGAATTGTCATCATCGTCAACGCCCGCAACTAACGTATAAGTATGCGTATCGCCGATATCCGGATCGGTCGTCGTGAATGTCCCAACCGCAGTTCCGGTTGGGGAATCCGAGGGGATCGAAATGTCAGTCAGCGAGATCGCGGTGGGTGTTCGATTTATCTCATCCACCGTAACCGTGACCAACGCAGTCTGGTTTGGTGTGTCGGTACCGAGGGGACTATTGGTAATCGTATACGTAAATAGGTCGATTCCGGTAAATGTATCGTTCGCGACATATAAGATCTGATTGCCACTAATGCTTACCGATCCATTGGTCGGTTGGAAAACCGATACGATTCGCAGGGGTGGGTTATTTGTTGTGTCATTTTCGAGCACAGCGATCAATACCGCTTGTCCCACACCAACCGTCGCAGTGTCGTCATTTGCCTCGATCGTTAACGTCGAGGCTTCGAACGCACCGATGTCGTTTCTATCTTCACCGTCAGCATTTCCGTCCTGAAGACGAGGAAAACCCCGCGCATCGGTAGGGAATGGGAACGTGTCGCTGGCATCAATCGCGGGGCTACCGGGTAACAGCGCGTGGGTCTGAACGGGTCCACCGTTGTCGGCCAGCGGACCAATTCGTGGGTCGACATTGCTTTGATCGCCTAGTAAATTGAGGCCACCTGATCCGTCGCTGTCGAGATTAAAAAACGCCGAAACGACGCTTCCCGGCCCGGCAAGAAAGTTAGTTCCCGAAGCGTTAACACCGATCGGGTCGGCGATCAAACTATAGAGGAAAGAAACAGGCAACGCATTGGATGCCACATTGCTTCCCGCCCCAGACAGCGTGCTGTTCGATGCGATGGTGGTAAAACCGATCACGCCTTCAAGTGTGTCATTGATGTTGCTGTAAGCCAGTCCGCCACCAACACCGTCCGCTGCGTTGTTGCTGATGGTGACGTTGTTTGTTTGCAGGCCCGCATTGACGGCCGCGATGCCACCACCATCGGCTCCAGCCGTGTTCCTCGCGATCGTTGAATCCTCGATTGTCAAGGACGGCGAATTATTGCTGCCAATGATGCCGATCCCACCACCTCGCCCACCGGCGATGTTTGATGCAACCGTTGTCCGCCGGATGGATGCATCCGCATCCGCGACGCCAATCCCACCAGCATCCACTGCGCTGATGTTGTCTCGGATCACACTGTCAGTGACCGTTAGCCTCACGCGTGGCAGGCTGCCCAAGGTATCATCTTGCGCGAATCCTATGCCGCCACCACCCCCAAAGTTGTTTGTTGCGTTATTCCTAGCGATCGTGGAATCGGTGATGGTCAAGTTGGCATTCGCTGATCCGATTCCACCACCGAGCGGCGCACGGTTGTCAACAATGGACGTCCGCACGATCGAAACGGTGGGGAAAAAACCTGCGTCTTGCGCGATCGAAATCCCACCGCCACCCTCGTCGAACGCGAACGCTACAGTAGTAACGACGTTGTTTTGGAATAACGAATCTTCAATCGCGGTGTCCGTTAAGATCGCGACTCCGCCGCCACCGCCGCCATTGGCGATATTCCCATCAAAGACTGTTTGAGAGATCAATGCCGCCCCGGCATCCAAGAGGTAAAGCCCACCGCCCGCCTCATCGGTCGTATTTCTTAAGAATCGACTGTCGGTAATGTCAACCGGACCGACCAGGTATAAATAGGCACCTCCACCCGCCTGTACCGCGATATTTTGATCAAACGTAACGTCTTCAAGAATAACCGGCGCACCGAAATCTCCCAAAGCATCCAATCCACCACCAACATTTGAAGCCGAGTTATTGGCAAAGATTGTTCGCGAGATCGTCAACGAGTCGGTTGCCGATCCGTTAAAGGAAACACCACCACCCGATCCAGCGGCGACTGAATTATTGCGAAACTCGGAATCTTCGATCAGTAACTCATGGTTCGAGCGAATCGCGCCGCCGCTGCTCGAACTCGATCCCAGGGAGTTTCGTAAGAAATCAGCCCCGCGAATCTCCATTCTGACACCACGATCCGCAAAAATTGCTCCGCCGTCACCGATAAAAGCCGTGCTCAATCTCGCTCGATTGTCTCGAAACGAAGTGCCAGTGATGGTTACTAATGAGTTACTTGTGATTGCTTGTTCGGGCAAGAGGTTGATTCCGCCACCCCCGCCACCTGCATCATTCAAGGTAAACTCGCCATCCGTAATGGTGACAAACCGCATCCCCTCGATGTGAGCTCCTCCACCTTTATCGGACGCAGTGTTTTGATCAAAAACGACGCTGTCCAATACAGCGCGCGCACCGTTTGGGTCTGTGCCCTCAATAAAAAGTCCGCCTCCAACCTGGCCGCTGTTTCCTTCAAAGCGAGTGTCAACGATCACGATGGAACCACCGCCCGCCGTCTGGTTTGATGTGACGTACCCAATTCGCGAATAAAATGCGACGCCGCCACCAACGCCGCTGTCGGAAACACTGTTGTTTCGGATTACAGCCCGATCAAGAAGCAGTGATGCATCATCAGCAAAAATTGCTCCACCAGCAAACGCAAAGCTCGGATCCAACACACGATTGTTTTGCAACACGCTATTGACGACTTCTAGGTTAGCAAACGAAGCTCGAACACCTCCACCCTCTTCGATAGTCAAGCCATTTTGAATTGTCAGCGATTCAAGACGAACATCAACGATAAAGACTCCGTTACCCTGAACGTTAAAGACACTGTCAAGGTTTTGTCCATCGATGATGACATCACTCGGCACGCCGGTCATTCCGATGATCGACACAGGGTCCAGGATGTCGAGCGAGCCTTCGGTTTGGTCGGCTAAGATATCATTGGCAATCGTAAGGTTATAGGTTCCGGCAGGTACCCGGATGATGTCGGCGTTTGGGTTGTTATTAGCCGCGATGATTGCAGACCTTAAGGAACACCCAATGTTTCCAATACCGTCGATTCCACATATGCCACTGGCCGTATCGGCTGTCGTGTCAACGATGTAAGTCGCCAATACTCGCCGCGACTCAAGTACTTCCATTGCCAAACGATGACGATGCAGACGCGATCGCTTGGCTTTCGATCCACTCGCACTGGTTCGACGCAATTTTCGCATCCATCGCCCGATGACTGCTGCGGTAACCTGATGCGCGGAATTGCCGGCTGGCGGAGCGGATGAGCGTCGCATAGCGTGCTGCCAAGACAAAGAGAGGTGGGAGGCTTCCGCGTAGTCGAAAAGTCTCGAGACTTGCGAGCCCGAAGAGGAAAGACCGCGATGTTAGTTGCGATTCGATACAGGTGCAACAACTTCCCCAACAGGACTAGTCGCTCGGTCACCAGAACCAATAATCGACCGAACATCGCTTATTATGGGTGGATGATGAGTACCACCAAAAAACCCATACGCTTTATTGCGCACTTGTCAGTAAGTCGACCTGGCAGGATTCTTGGATTAGCAGTGAATCACGTTTAAATTTACTGCGTATCACTCTCTGCCGCCGCTTGTAAGGTTTTGACCATGGGTGGTTCATAAGCGACAAGAATCAGACGTTTTATCGTGGGGCATTGTGGAAGAGTGCTATGGATCGTTCGCACAGCAATCGCGGCTGCCTGTTCAGGTGGATAAGCATAGATCCCGCAACTGATCGCCGGAAACGCGATCGATTTCAGGTTGTGCGACTGGGCCAACAGCATCGATTCACGATAGCACGACGCTAACAATTTCGCTTCGCCACCACCGCCACCCCGCCAAATCGGACCGACGGTGTGAATCACAAACCGCGATGGCAATCGAAACGCTGGCGTGATTCGCGACTCGCCTGTCGGGCATCGCACACCGGGCCTAAGCTCGTCCATCGCTCGACATGCCTCCAGCAGTTCGGGACCAGCGGCACGATGGATCGCCCCATCGACCCCACCGCCGCCGAGCATCCGTTCGTTAGCCGCGTTGACAATCACGTCGACTTGCAACTTTGTAATGTCGCCGCTGATGACTTCAATCAATTTTCTAAACCTCGAACTCGACTAGATATCGCATCTCTTGTTGGTTCGTATCGAACACGATGTACTCATTGTTTTGAACCCCACTGACACCCGCTTTTCCAAAAATCGAGTGGTGTTCTTTCGGTGGTGCGGTGAATCCATGAGCCTGATCGGCGACGTGAGGAACCCCAAGACAGACATCCATGGCAAACATAAATGCCCCACGACGCGCCACCGCACCACTGCCTCGGCTCCAGTAACTGTTGTTCAAACTTGTATAGCCAGCCGATTTTTTCCAATCGTCAGCAAAGTACAACCCCGGCCCGAACATCGCGCCGGTGATCACCACTCCAACCAACTCCTTCGGCAATCGCAACGATTCTTTCATGATCCCCCGCACATTCACGCTACGCGTACCATGAAACAATAATGCGGTGTTGGAGGCGGTGTACTGTTTTCGTGCAGTCGGGGTAAGATCGAATCGCGTTTTGGGTTGATGCAACGCCCGTTCGCTTATCTTGGTTTTCTGTTTTATGACTTTGGCCTGAGCCTTATCAAGTTTCCCAGAATCTGCTTTCCGCGTGACCCGCCAAAGATTGCGGATCTTCATGTCACCGATATAGCTGTGCCGATTTGCCGTCGCAGCCGGCCACCAAGGATAAAGTTTTTTGCCCAAGGTCGAATCCGGGGGAATGTATTCCATGTCGATGTTCAGCTCTGACAAGGGATCGACTTGAGTGACCGGGTCAATGTCGATCGCGTCGAGTGCACTCTCGAACGCGTCCAAGTCGTTTTGCCAAACCAGAATGTTGTCTTTCGTCAACAGCCATTCTTCGGGTTGGGCACGCAACGCCTTGCGTCGTGGAATGCGTCCATACATCAAGTTGGTCATCGCGATCAACTCTTTATCCTTGACCTGTTTTTTAACGTCGTCACCCACCTTAGTCAGCCGTTTTTGAGCTTCTGCGAGGATCGTCCTTGCTTCTTCAATCGCAGCCTGCGTCGGCAAGCTTTCATCAGCCATGCTGCCGCGGGTGTAAGCGATCGTCGCCACGGAAAGATCGGTCAGCAACTGAAGTGTGTGGGCGTCGACCTTCTTTCCTTTTTTTACCGCTGCTTTCTTCTTGCCCGTTTCAACCTCAGCCACTGGTTTCGGCTTCGCACCGTCGTTGATTTTGATGCTGCGGGCGTCGGGCAATCCCGTGCTGCGGGTCGCCATCGGCCGCACCAAATAACAGTCTTTGCCGGCGCAGGCCTGCAGCGTTCTTAGTCCCGCAACGGTCACCCACTGGCCACGTCGATCATTCTTGGAATGCAACTGCGACGCGAACTCGCGTTGGGCATCCTGTTCATCCCGACAGGCAACGAATTGAAAGCTCGGTCGCGCCGCTCCCGTTCGCCCCCATTCGAAATAGGCGTACCAATCCTTCTTGGATTTATGCTGAACGACGGCACCATGGTAATACTTGTTGGTGTCCTTGCCGTCTTGAGTAAAGCAACCGAGGTCTGCGATCTTTACGGTTTGAAAATCGCCATCCACAGTCGCTGGCGGGCCGAAACAATCGAAATCACCTGCTGTTGATCCATCCGGAAACGTGTCCTTGGCTAGCTTCGACCCCATTGAGTTGCTCCCTAAGGCATAAGTCTTTCAGATAAGTCCTAGCTTCTAACCTGGCTCAATTGCTTTTTCATCTCGCGAGCCAACGCGGGGCGAGTGGCCGCTACATAAGCAATCATGCCACTCATATAAGCGCGAAAATTGGGATGATGATGTTTGTTTTGTGAATCGAGCCCCTCGGTTGCCGCATGATGCAGGATCGATCGCAAACGCCGCAGCTCCTTTCGCGTTACACTGACCCGGTCGTTGACGATCAATCCTGTCACGACCTGAGCTTGATGCCTTCGCTGAACCCGTGTCTTCTTTTCGTTGATCGCGAACCCTTCATCGGCTGTGATGTGACGCAGTCGTGCCATCACATATCCCAAACGTCGGCCGAGTTCGTCGCCACCAGAAAGTGTGATGTCGTCAGCATAGCGTGTGTATCGGATGTCAAATTTGGTGGCCAATCCGGACAACCGTCGATCCAATCGCATCGCGACTAGATTGGATAACGCCGGCGAGGTGCAGGCCCCTTGAGGCAATCCACGCGGGCCGGTCGCGACATAGTAGGTTTGGCCATCGTAAACGACTTCACGGCGTGGACATTCGGTACAGATCAAGGCGAGGATCGTCGCCACCGCCGGTGAATAACCTAAACAACGAAAGACCTTGCGGATTCGTGTCCAGTGGATCGACGGAAAAAAGTTCTCTAAGTCGGCATTGATCAAGACCGCTTGCCCAACATGCAGTTTGGCACTGGTAACAATCGATCGCTCAGGAACAAATCCGTGCGCTGCGTCATGAACCTTCACCCCACGCAGTATTGAACTGTAAATCCAACGTTGCGCCGCGGCTAAGCGGACGTGAGGTGCCGATAACTTACGAACCCCGCCGGAACGTTTGGCGATCTCGAACGAAACATAATGAGTGCGAGTGGCGACGTCGGCATGGAATGCCAGCCAACGCAAGTTGGAAACCGTTGTTCCCATCACTGCGGCTAGTTCGGCAGGTGTCGAAGCGAGCGGCAATTCGAGTTTTTCTAGTTTGGCCAAATCGCTCGTTCGATCAGCCAACCCTTGGGAAACGCCACGTCCCAAAAACAGGATGTCGTTAGCCCGGCGATGTTCGATTTCAGCACGCCGTTTCGCTTTGCGTTCGGCTGCTTCCGCTTTCTTTTTTGCCTTGGCTTCGGCCCGCGCCTGGCGATCGGCATCGACGGCGGCTTGACCCGCGAGAGCCCCCTCGCTGCGGATTCGAGTCACTTCACCAGAATGCTTGGCATACAGATCACCGATCCGATGCATTTCGGCCAGCTCTTCGGCTGACAACATTCCAGCGGATAACATGCCGCGATCGATCAACAGGGTGCGCGGATCATTCACGGGAGGAATCATGTCGCGTCGTCCAAACCAGATGTTGGACCACAAACTGAGCCCGCTGGCTTGACGAATCAAGTCGTCACGTTGAATCGGCAAAAATGCAGATGCGGTTAGATTGAGAACCTTTCGTATCGTACCGGTCGTTTTTGGATTATCAGGATTCGCCGGGGATGGAGTTTTTGAACCCGAATGCGTTGCATCGTCGGTGGTCGGGTTGCCAGCATCGCTTGTCGTTCCGCCACCCAAAAAGTTCCAAACACGTCGGATCAAACCGCCACTTCGTCCGCTGGTGCTGCCTTGCCCAACAGCAGGCGGCGTGGCTTGGCCGGGTCTGTTTGCCGGTGGTGACACGGGCGCTGCACCGCTGGCGGTTGAACGATAGGTTGTAAGATCGGCGTCGAACCTGTGATAAACGAAAGGTCGCGCACCACCGCCTAAGTCGAGCACAGTACGTCGATAGTCGGCCCCCATCGATCCGTTTTGAAATAAAGCTTGCACCAAGTCGCGAGCTTCACCGTGTCGGATAAACGCACCCTGGCTTCTGGCTTCGGTGGTGATGTCGAATGCCGAAAACGACTCGCCAGCCGCGGCGCGTCGCCGAGTGATATCAGTAACGATTTTTTGGGCGTTTGAATCAGCCATCGTCAATTCCAATACTGCTGGTACCAACGTTCCAGCGTCGCCGGTTGAGTCGAGGTGGAGATCACTTTGTTACGCAAGGCTTGCAGGTGTCGACATGGTCCCTTTCGCAATCCGTACTTAAAGTGATGCGAACAAGAACACTTCGCTTTCAAGATTCGCCCATCGCCATCGAGTAAAATTTCCAACCCATCACGATCAGCCTTCCCTTCAATCAGGCGCAGGCCGCTGGGCAGGGTTTCATCGCGAGTCGCTTTGGCGCGTCCCGATTTTTCGATCTCGTGTGCTGCTGCGGTTTCCGGATCCTCGGGGCCAAACTGCTCGCTCGTTACCGGTTCGGGCATGACTTGCCGCCACCGATAAGTCTGCGCTGGCAGGTCATGAATGACTTGGCCCAAATGCGCCAGCGTGTTCAGCCCGGCGGCAATCTTGGGACGCGGCATCGACAGACCGCCCGCAAGCCGCTCAAACGTCATCGATGCATCAGCACGAAACGCAGCCGCAATCTCGACGAGTTCGTTTTCCGCAACATGCATCGGCGGCATTAATTGCGAGATCGCAGAAGAACCTGACCAATCGTTGGTCGTCCACCCAGACAATCCCAACACCAATTGCAGGTCGCCCATATGAGCAACCCAAAAGCTTGGCATGCCGGTTCCAATCAAATAAACATCGACATAATCGATCAGCGGCAACAAACGCCTAAGCACCTGCAATCGGTCGCGTCCCCAAATGCGAATCACATCCGCAATTCCCTCATAAGCGACGGTGCCGGTTGAGATAACTTGTTCCCAAGGCTCCAGCACCATCTGTGGAACCTTTCCAGGTTCCATCTGAAAGCGAATCGCGCGAGGGCTTTTCTTCGCCCGGGAGCGCGTTAGAAAAGCTAATAGGTTGTAGACGCCACTGCGATCGATCCGCACGCGTTTCATCGGCATCACCATCGCCGATTGCAGTTGCATGAATCCGCGCAACCAAGTCGAAGGCAAGTCGATCTTTTCTTCGCGATGTTGTCCGCCAAACGCTTGGTAGGCCGAGTTTTCTAAAGGAGCATCCAGCAGTGTTTCGTTGGTCGCCACTTCGAACCCGGTCGGATCGAGTTGAAATCGCGTTTGTCGATAGCTGCGCAGCCCTTGAAAATGGTCGTACAGATTCCATGAATAATCAACGTTCGTCGTACCGGGGGCAACGTCGGTGACATCATCAAAAAGATCACGGCTGGCCGTTAAACAACCATAAGAACTTTCATCGGCGCTGAAGCATTCAAACAACAGCGAGTCTTCCGCGACCGTGATCACCGGATCACAAGGCATCAGCTTGCGCCAAAGGCTTTGGTCGTTTCGTATCAGATGATCAGAATATCGTTGTCGAGCTCGCCAGTACTTGTCGCGCGCGATTCGATGTTCGGCTTCGAGCCCCTCGGGCATCGGATCGAGCGATTCGGCTCGCAACTCCTCGCGTCTTGCGGTCGCAGCCCCTTGGCGAATCGCGGTCTCGCGCTGCGCGATCCGCTTCTGATGCTCTTCAAGGGCCGATTTATCCTTTGGCACATATCGCAAATCGGAGATGACGATATCGTGCAGCGCGCTGATCGCTTCGCGAAACGGCAGCGGGTCTTTTAATC
>DNWZ01000367.1 GCA_003506095.1 Planctomycetaceae bacterium
CTGCTGGACGCACCGGTCAAGACATTCTCGATCGGATTCTCCGAAGAAAGTGCCAATGAACTGGAATTCGCAAGGTTAGTGTCTAAAAAGTATCATACGGAGCACCACGAAGAGATCGTCGAGTTCGATGCAATGGAGATGCTCCCAGAGATTGTGCGGCATCATGGGGAGCCATTTGGAGATCAGTCTGCAATTCCCACTTGGGCCGTTTCTCGCTTAGCGCGCAGCGAAGTAACAATGGTGCTTTCGGGCGATGGCGGTGACGAACTTTTTGCCGGGTACAATTCTTATACTGCTTGGAAACGAATCGTCGATTACTGTCAATCCACGCACGACGCGCACTGGCGGCAAATGATCCGGCCTACGCTCAAGCGACTGTTTCCTAGCCGTTATCCTACGCTTGAAGATCCAATGGGGAATCCTTCCCATTGGCTCAGATGTGTTGGACGGTTCAATAAAGGATCGCGAGAGTCTTTGTGGAAACAAGAATTACGGTTTTTATGCGACCTTCCAGATAGCTCAATTGAGCTCGCTTTGCGGGACGGAAAGCACGATTGTGACGTTAACCGTGTTCAACGCGTGGACTTGGAGACCTACCTTCCGGAAGATATTCTCTGCAAGATTGATATTGCGAGTATGCGGTATGGCTTGGAAGTGCGTCCGCCGATGCTTGACAGGCAATTCTTTCGTCTAGCAAGTTCGATCGACCCGCGAAGCTTGTATCGATCGGGTACAGACCCCGTGGGGAAGTTGCCGTTAAAGGATCTCCTGGCACGAAAACTAGGACACGAGTTTGCGTATCGACGTAAGCAAGGTTTTAGCTTACCGTTGGATGCATGGTTGAGAACAAACAAGAGCAACCAGCAAGCAGTGCGTGATCGCCTGACTGCACAGAATGCAAAGATTTCCGAATGGTTCTCAACGGAGGCAATCGCTGAAACAATTGAACTCGGTCTCGCAGAAAATGTTTGGTTGCTCCTTGCACTGGAAGAATGGTGCGGGCAAATGAAGCCACCAACGAGGACTGAGTCGGTTGCTACTAAATGTCTTGATCAAACTGATTTCAGTGTCGTAAATGTCCATCAGTGAGATTCAACGAAATTTAAACGAGATCGATCTGAGAAGGGAATTCGCGGGCTCTCGGTTCCTCATGGTGCATGGGCAATACTATTTCGGAGGCGCGGTGCGTCAAGCCGTGCTTCTTGCTTGGGGCCTAGTGAAGGATTGCGGATGCAATGTTGATTTTCTCGGTTGGGGCGGGGACGGTATTCTCTTTGATGAAGTCCGCGCTGTTGGTTGCCGAAATCAGCTAGACTTATGCGAGTTGGGCCGTGTATGAGCGTCCAGGCCAATCGCAATTGCAGGATACTGCGGACGGTCCGGGCATGACCTGGATCGACGGTGCGATATGGCCGGAACGTGCCCAGATCGATGATCTGATGACTGCTTTGCAAACTCGTCGAGGACAGAATTCGACTGGAACCTCTGTGATCACACGAGTCGGCGCGCGTCGATGATTCCCGAGAAGCTCAAACATGAATTTAAAGGGAGTAGATTCCTGCTGGTACCGGGCCACCTAGGGTACATTGGCGGTGCGGAACGACAAGCGATGATCCTCGCGGAATCGCTGGCCGCGAATCTGGACTGCAACGTGGATGTCCTGGGCTGGGGCGTTGAGGGTGGCGACTATTCGGAAGCACTAAACGCTGTCGGAATGAACCCAGTTGGTTATCCCTGGAAATTTGAGGCTCGCGGCATTCACCGAACCGCGAATGCACTTCGTCTGGCCCGATTCATCAAACGCCGATTTCAACCGGATTACATACTTCCGTTCGTCGGATACCACTGCAAGCTAATTGGAAGCATCTGGAGGTGGACAGGCGCTAGGTTTACATGGTGGAACCAGCGTGACGAAGGTCGATACGTGCTCGGCACAAAAACCGAACATCGCCTAATGCGAACGTTGCCCGCAATTGTTTCGAACTCTTGGGAAGGTCGCGATTTTCTGCTTAGCAAGTTCTCGCTACCAAGGGAACGCGTCACAGTGATCAACAACGGAGTTCAACTTCCGCAGCAAACGGGCTCATCCGATTGGAGGGAGCGCCTGGGTGTTCGCAGTGATGAACTCCTGGTTCTGATGATTGCAAACATTTCCGAATTTAAGGATCACACAACACTACTGCGGGCCTTTGCCGCCCTGCAACAGACAGACGTCGGATCGCGCTGTCGTTTGGTTCTCGCGGGGCGCCATGACAGCGCAACACTCGCCGTGAAGGCACTCGCATTTGACCTCGGACTGTGCAACAAGGCGCTGTTGCCCGGTATCATTCCAATGAACGATATGCCCTCACTGATCGAGGCTGCGGATCTTGTTGTTCATAGTTCTGTCAGGGAGGGCTGCCCGAACGCAGCGCTCGAGGCAATGGCTCACGGTCGTTGCGTGGTCGGGACGCGAATTCCGGGTATGGTTCAGGCGATCGGCGAAGACCGTGCGCAGCAGTTTCTGGCAGAGTCGGGGAATGCGAACCAACTCATGGAACTGATGCGATATTTTCTGAGCAATCCCGATTACCGATCAGCAGCGGGCGAACACAATCGTGAGCGCATCCGGTCTGAGTTCAGTGTCACGAAGATGACCACCGCCGTTCTTCAAACAATTCTGGCCACGCGAACTCGCTGAATCTTCACGGAATTAAAGCTTCAACTCTGTGTTATCACCCTCCGTTCTGATCCGAAAAGTTCGATCGGCCCGCTACCACGCTCGTGAATGGAACAGGAAACGTCTGGCGCGCCGTGAGGTTCGGAATCAAGTTCGTGCATGTCGAAATTGGTTGCACCGTATCGATCAGCAACGTCCTGACGTGCTGGTCGGTGCTAATTTTGTTCCGTACGGCGGAACGCGCCAGCATATGCACTCGCTGGTCAGGTATTCTTCACTCAATCTCGCGATTTTTCCCGACGATAAGGTGCTTGCAGAGGTGCCGCTTGGATTCATCACTTCAGATTTCAGCGAACAGTTTTATCGCTGGACCCCATCCAGTGTTCAGGCCGTGCATTCCCATGTATTCCCGTGGTTTATTCAGTGGTGCGATTTTCAGAAACGACAGAGCGGAATTCGTTGGGTTCATACCCATCATAATTGGTATTACCCCGAATTCGGAAAGGGCGCGTTGGAGCCATGGCAGGAACAATTCAATGAAGGCTTCCTGTTCGCATTGCGAAATGCCGATGTCTGTCTCTCCGTGTCAAAATGGCAGCAAAAGTTTTTGAAAGAACAATTTGGTCTGGCTACTCACTATCTACCAAATGGTGTGGATGTCAAAGCCTGTGATCAAGCTGACGCGAGTCGCTGGGTTGCTAAAACAGGGCTCAAAGACTTCGTCTTGTATTTGGGGCGGAATGATCCGGTGAAGAATCCGGTAGACTTTGTTCTGCTGGCTCAACACTTGCCGAAAGTCAAGTTTGTAATGGTCGGACAGGGGCTTTCTTGCGAGGTGCTTAGAGATGAATGGCAGATCGAAGCACCAGCAAATCTTGTCGTGCTAGGTGGGGCCTCGCACGAAGACGCGCAGGATGCGATTGCCGCTTGCAGCGTGCTGGTGATGACCAGCAAGCGAGAAGGTTTGCCAACGTTAGCACTCGAAGCGATGGCTCAGAGCAAACCGGTGGTTGTGCCGACAGAAGATGGATGCATGGAAGCGGTTGGCGGCGGGGAGTTTGGATTTATATATCGGCAAGGTGATATTGATCACTTGGCGGAGTCGACTTTGGAAGCTTTGTCAGATCAGATCCGTCGTGGTCGTGCCCGACAACGGGTGTTGAATGAATACAACTGGACCGTCATTCTCTCAAAGCTTGATAAGGTCTACACAACGGGCATCGCCAACTCTCATGTGTAGTTATCTTTTCGCTCGAACTGCCACACAATTGACTGAGTCCGCGCTGCAAACCGCCAACAAGTATGCTTGCTATCGCGGTCCGGATAAAACACGAGTGGTGCAGCAACAAGATCGTTATGGATATTCGCTGACGTTTTTGCACAATCTGCTCGACATTTCTGGGACATCCTGTGTGCAGCCGATTATCGATGCTAACTTTGCCAACCTGACCGCGCTGTTTAACGGAGAAATCTATAACTTCAGACAGTTGACCGGTGGTGGACGTGACACTGACTGCATCCTTCCGACATACGTCGAGTTTGGGAAGAGCGCTGGACAGTATTTTGATGGCGAGTTCGCCATCACTCTATACGACTGCGAAAAAAATAGCCTATTCATTTTCACTGATCCATTTCTCACCAAACCGCTGTACTGGGGAACAAACGACGCAAGAACTGCATTTGGCGTTGCCACATGTGGGTCGAGCCTTCGAGCAATCGGTTGCCATCGCACAGAACTATTTGATCCAAACGCAACCTATGAGGTGAACTTCAGTCCTGACGGCTTCGCAATGAAGTGTCAGCGTGAGGTTCGCCCCTTCCGGTTGGAACAGCACAAAAACGATTATACCGATTGGGGCGCGGCGTTTATCGACTCGGTACGTAAAAGAGCAAGCCACGGCGCGCACCGACCAATGGTCTTTCTTTCGTCCGGCTACGATTCCGGTGCGATTTGTGTCGCGCTTAATCATCTTGAGATTGGCTATGACACGTTTTCAATTGTTGCCGGTGAGCATCGAGGGATTCTCGAGAAGCGAATTCGTATCAATAGAGCGCACAGTTGCGGTGAAGCATTTTGCGTTGAAAGCTTATCCGAAACGGATTTGCAGCGGATGACCGAAGACATTGGCGCGAATGTGGAACCGTTCGTTTATGTGCATGAAGACAAGCCTGGCGTGATCTGCGATTTGCGTACGGATGGGGGAGCGCTGGGTGCAAATTATCTTGCGGAACTGGCAAGGCATAAAAATAGACTGGTCAACTTGTCAGGTTCTGGCGCCGATGAAATTATGTCCGACTATGGTTTCGCTGGCAAGAAATTCTACCACCACTCGGAGTTTGGAGGTCTCTTTCCGGATGATCTGGAATCAATCTTCCCCTGGAAAAAGTTCTATGGCGATACACAGCGAAGTTACCTGTTTAAGGATGAGTATACTCTCGGTAGGCATGGCATCGAGGGACGCTACCCGTTTCTCGATTGGAAAGTTGTTCAGGAGTTTCTGGCATTGAAGCCTGACTTGAAAAACAAGTCGTATAAAGGGGCTATTGGACATCTGCTGAGTCTGCACGATTATCCGTATGAGCCAATGAAGAAACGCGGTTTCTCGCCGAGCGCTGGCACGCAAATACTAGAACAAAATCTTCCAGTGAAGCGCTCGTCGCTCACAAAGAGTCTCATTCGGCGATTTAGGCGATTTCGTCAATGAGGGTTACTATCTGCGCATACGACAATTCGGTAGGAATTGGTGGGCCGTATGTCTGGATGCAGCGGATGCCGCTGGAACTGCGCCAGCGTGGATTTGATGTCAGGGTCAGACTGTTTCATTGGGGAAGACCGGAAGAGGGGGTTCTCTTTCGCGCACTTCAGAGGCAGGATTTCGCAGTCGCTTCCCAGCCGTTTGGTAGCAGCGAAGCGAATGTCCGCTGGTTGTTGGAAGAACTGGTAGATGATCCACCGGATGTGCTGATCGCCGATAATGTCATTCCCGGATTGTTGGCAGGACGATACCTTCGGCAATCTGGCATTCCCACCATAGGCATTCTTAGATCGGATGATTCATTCTATCACGGAATCATTGATCGTTTTGTGGCCGGTGATCAACCAGATCAGCTTTCAGCAGTGGTCAGCGTTTCGCAATTCCTGACAGATACCGTGCGAGAAAATAGAATCGGAGCATTAATCACCGAGACAATTCCATCGGGTACACCGATTCCAGATCAAGTTGCTACCAGTCCGCAGGATGTGCTGCGATTGGTTTATGTTGGACGCCTCGTGCAGGAGCAAAAGCGAATCATCGAGACCGTCGATGCTTTGATTCGAGTGGTGACCGAAATTGAGGACGTACACGTTACAATTTTTGGTGATGGCCCTGAACGTAGTCGAGTCGAAGAGTTAATCGTCCCGTATGCAGCAAAGCTTTCTCTTGCTGGTAGTGTTTCATCGGAAGAACTGCAAACGCAATTGCTGCAGTCTCATGCCATCGCGTTGTTATCAGATTACGAGGGCACGCCGACCGCTGTTATGGAAGCGATGGCATGCGGTGTTGTTCCGGTGTGTCTGCGAATTCGCAGTGGTATTCCGGACCTAGTTCGGGATGGCAAAACAGGGATTCTGGTGGATGATCGAGGTCTCGCCTTTGTTGCAGCTGTTCGCAAATTGAAAAGCGACAAAGCGTTTTGGAAGACACTTTCTGCTTCCGCTCGTCAGCATGTTGAACAACACTATTCGATTTCGTCGTGTGCCGACCGTTGGGCTGATTTACTCCGACGTATTACCGTTAATCACAACCAGCAACCGCAATTATTCCTTCCGCATCGCTTGAAACTCGCGCCGCTTCACGTTGGGTACGCTCATCAAGATGTTCGAGAACCGGGAATTGTGTCCCGAACGCACACCTGCCTCAGGCATGGCTACCATCGATTGCGAAAATACCTTGGGCATGCTCGTCGAGTGATCTTCAGGGCACCAATCGCTTGAAACATTTAGGTCCAATTTCTGCAAATGTCTGTCGGCCTCCGCTTCGCGGAAGCAGCGACGCTGCCCCGACGAAAACGCGCCTTCGGCTGTGGATGTTTTCGAGACACTTGAGTGTTCAATGGGATGACAAAACCGCTTTCCGGTTCTATGGCATAAAAGGACGGGCGACTTTAAGGTTTGTCCGTATAGCACATTTCGCATTTTCCTTACGGTCGAAACCGTCCAGTTCAACTGGAACTTTGCGGACTGTGTAACCAACACCCGTTACCGATTCAGTGCGGACTGGCCTTAAAAAACTAGTAATGGCAAATTACATGACAGAAAGACAAACGTGACGGGCAATAGATCTAGCTCAGTACGAAAGTATGCGATTGGGGGTATCGTTGCTGTCGGTTTAGTCATTCTGTTGACATACCTTGTATTGAATCGCCATCGGTCCGGGGCGAACTACTTGGCAGTCCATGTGCAAATCCTTGCACCTGAAAATTCGAGGCTTACGCATGATTTGGCCGTGAAGGTTCAGTCACCCCTGAAAACACTTCAGGATTTAACGTCCAGTCCTCAAGATCCTGGAACATTCCAAGCACCGTGGGCATCGCCTGTTTCAAGGGTGTTGGTTGGAGCTTCGGGGAACGTCGAATTATCAAAGTTCACTTACGATGTTCGGTGCGGACAGTTTTGGGTTGGTCCAACTCGCAAACTATCGATCAAAAGCATTCGGAAACTCTCTCCGACGGAATTGCCTGAATCCTGGGAGAACGGAGTCGCGCTGGAGGTCGTGCCACTTGCTGGGTCAATATTGAAATTGCCTGGACAGACCGTGAACTGGCAGGGAGATGTCTGGTTGGTGATGGTACCGGCCATCCAGATCGGCTTGTTGTGCATTGGCGTTACATTCCTATTCCAGACCACCGTGAAACTGCGATCCAAAACGGCAGTTTCTGCTGAATATGAACCTTTTTCGAGCAATGGTTATGGGAAAGTTGTGCAGTTGGGGCTGTCGACTGTTTGGGTTGTCGCAGTGCTGGTTATGAGTCACCAAGCCTTCCTGCAACTGCCTCAAATGCTGGTGGCATATGACGCGATGCAGTTTTGCATCGCCGGCTTGGCTATTGTCTTCGTCTTCGGCACATCATGGGGCCTGGCGAAATGGGCTGCAGGCCAGGCGAAGAGCATTCGAATCGACCTTGCCGCCTTTGGTGTCCTGATCGCGATCGGCCTACTTAAGGCTTGGTGGATCGTTCAAAACCCAACAGTACAAATAAACGACTATGACATTTACTGGCGAATTGCCAAAGCGATGGCTCGCGAGGAATGGCAGTCTCTGCCGTTCAACCACTCAGGCGCATTGGCGTCGGCGTATGTGACTCGAGCTTTCCCTTACTACTATCCGGTTGTCAGGATATTTGGCAGTAGTAATGAAGCGATTGCCTGGGCTAACCTGCTCACTCATATGGCAACACTGTCCGTCAGCTACGTGTTGGCTCGCCGTACGATTGGCTTAGCGGCGGCGATCGCGGCATTACCACTGCTGGCCGGATTTCCTGACTTTTGGTTTGGTCTAACGATTGCCAGTCACGATGTTCCGGCAATGTTTCAACTGGTGTGCGTCTTTCTGCTTGTGGATTTCGTTCGTTCTCGAATCATGCAAATGGAACAGAGGCGACAACCCAATCATCGCAACGATTGGATTTTGCTAACCGTGATTGCTGTTATTACCGGGATCGTCAGTGGAATCCTCGACGTGCAACGATCATATTGGCCATTCCTGGCTACTGCTTTTCTAACAGCGGCGCTGATCTCTCAGGCACATGTCTGGATTTCGAAGCCGAAACCGGGGTTGGGAACCCGGCTGAGAAATCTGAGTAAGTCTCTTACAGGTGTCAGTCTGTGTGTTCTGATCATGTTCTTCACAGCCTCGGTGATCAGGGGAAAGGTAGTTGAGAAAACAGGGCCTTTGGGGACGGTGTCGGTGTTGGCGTATGCTTCCGGCGTAGATAGCAAAACATCCGCCAAATGGAATGATATTGCTCCGTGGGCTCACCGGTATATTCCGAAAGTAGACGAGAACAGCAGGTCTGAAGTAGGTTTTCGTCGACTTATCTACGAAAAGGTAATCAGGGCCTCCGATTTTTGGACCCAGTTTATCCGGCGGAATACCGAACTCGCGGGATTCAATTACACAATGTATCACGCTGTCGACAAAGAGGACAAAGTACATTCTGAGGAGGAAAAAATTTCGTGGTATGAGGCGAAGAGTTTCTACTGTGTATGTTTTGGCTTTGGAATTGCTGTGTTGTTTGTCTTGCGGTTGATTTTAAGTGCACGGGTTCCGTTTCTTCCCGGAGAAGTTTTTCCATTACTGTTTTCAGTAACTGGATTTCTGCTGCTACTTACGGTCCCGGAGTCAGTAGCCGTCTACGACATTTTCCTAGTGTTCCCACTCTGCTGGTCAGCATCTTTTCTTTTTGCATTGCGGCCAAGCAACGGGAAAACATCTTCGGAATACGTCGAATGGTCGAGGATGATAGCAAGAGCTGGGCGCGGACTATTGGTTTTAACAGTCTTTTTCTTTTGTCATGTGTTGATCGGCCGAATGGTAAAGTCTGCTTGGCCGCCCTTTGTTACACCTGTAGCCACTGCAATGCTTACAAAGTCAGGAGAAGGATCGTTTCTGGTACCGTCTATAATTCGCGATGAGGTCAGCTCATCCGTGTCTTTTCCTTCTGACTCGGAACAAATTGAACGCGGTCAGTGGACCGGAATCCATATCGATTTGCCAATAGCCAACGCTTCAAATTCAAAACTGTACTTCTTTCTGAGTACAGATCAGCGTCGTCGTAAGCAAACGGAAAGAGATCACTGGGACAGGACTCCGGTGCGGTATGAATTGGTTCTGAGCGGCGAGGTCATTTCGAGCGGATTGCTTGAAGATTTGCAGGAACCGCAGTTTATCTCTGTCGATTTGGGTAGAAGGCAGGAAGTGCAGCACGACCGGTTGGACTTACGGTTGATCAGCGAGAGGGCGTGGAAATTGGAACCAGAACAACCCGCCCCAGTGATTGCGATAGAATATGCTTTCTATCATCACAGCGTTGACCCTAGCTCGTGGTAAACATCGATAATGGATTAGGAATTGAAATTGAAATTGTCTCGAATCGTCTCTCAATGAATTTTACATTGACAGCGACAAGGTGCCCGACGTTTTTCAGTTGGTAAACTGTAATCTAGCTAGCCTGGCTGCGATGTTTCTATATTGCCTGTGCGGATTGTGTAGGATCACCTCAGGACTTGCTGTCCTCCAACGATTTGCGCGGTTGCGACGGTTTCGAAATATCTCTTTACGGAATTCTCAGTAATTTGGTGGCAAGAATTGTTGATTCCAACGCGGTACACAATGCGTATGAGGCAACGTCTTTTCCAACAACACCTGTTCGCAGGAAGCTCATTAACCGACTGAACGTTTGTTGCCGCTTTTTAAAGCCTATGAGCATACGACGGCCCTGCACGAACATGCGGCTTACTTCGATTCATCATTGCGCTTTAAAGTGGTTACTGTTTTGGAAAAATCGAAAGCATGTCCAATACCGAGATGACTGTTCCATTTCTTGATTTAAAAACTCAAAATCGCGCCGCTTGGCATGAATTAAAAGTAATTATCGAGTCCCTTGTAGGAGAGGCCCAATTCATTCTCGGCACTCACGTACAAGCGTTTGAGAGAAGTTTCGCTGCATTCTGCGGTGCCAAACATTGTGTCGGTGTGAACAATGGAACCACCGCGTTGCATATGGCGTTAGTGGCATTTGATATCGTTGCGGGCGACGAGGTGATTACAACTCCACACAGCTGGATTAGTACCAGTTGGGCCATTGCGTACACTGGGGCCACACCCGTTTTTGTTGATATTGACCGCAATTCGTACAACCTTGACCCAAATCTGGTCGAAGCTGCGATCACGTCTCGAACAAAAGCAGTCCTTCCCGTTCACTTGTATGGCCACGCCGCTGACATGACTGCTCTGCGTGACATTTGCGAACGACACAATCTGCGACTAATTGAAGATGCCGCCCAGGCTCATGGTGCCCAGCATGCTGGCCAGACGGTCGGTTCAATCGGTAACGCTGGTTGTTTCAGCTTTTATCCAGGAAA
>DNWZ01000696.1:0-6416 GCA_003506095.1 Planctomycetaceae bacterium
TCGCTTGCCGCGAAAGTCGCTCGCGCTGTGCGTTTGTAATCTTGGTGATCAAGTCTTGATGATTCGCATCACCCTTGTCCAACAGCGACAACCCTAGATCAAAGTCGCCATTGCGATACGCCGCGTCGGCATACTGAAGCCTTGCTTCCTCCAAACCGACTTTACCGCGAACGTTTCCGTCCCACAGTGCGATTGCTTCTTCAAACCCGAACATGGCACGGGCAAAGTTACTGTAATTCGCTGTTTGCTTGGCCAGTGCCAACGACTCGGTCGCCTTTGTCGCCAGTGCAATGCTTTCACTGTGTGAACGATAGTCCCGTATCGCATTCTGAAAGCTGACAACATCCGCGTATCGATCCACGGGCTTAGTAGCCATCGCTTTTAGGGCGATATCCAGCAATTCACCTTCGTGTTGAGGTTGAACTTCGCGAATCTTATTTGCTGCTACGGCCCGAAGGCACTCCGTGATATTCGGTGCGACGTGGGGCGCGTTTCCTGTAATGATCTGAAACAACGTCGCGCCAAGCAGGTAAATGTCGGCTGCTGGCCCGATGACATCAATCGGACCGGTCGCCATCTCCGGAGCCATGTAGGCGGGCGATCCGCCTAGACCGGTTGCCGGATAAATGGAATCAATTTTCTCAAATCCCGGTTTTGCCAGCGCCAATCCCCAATCCATCACCATGACGATCCCGAAATCACCCAACATGATGTTTTCAGGCTTAATATCACGGTGGACAATTCCTCGAGTGTGCGCGAACCCGATCGCATCACAAACCTTCAGAAATATCTCTAGATTCTCGTCCCGAGATTTCTCGTCGATCACCTTCGACCAAGGCGTGCCGCTGACACGCTTCATCGAGTAGAAAAGCGTATTGTCCTCCGATACCGCAATGTCATGGATCGGAACGATATTAGGATGTTCTAAGTCGCCCGTTACCACCGCTTCGCTGATGAATTGCGACCGACGTTGCCGTTCTGTCTTTTCCAGCAACCCCTTGCTGCTAAGTTGCAGTCGCTTTGCACCTTCGATCGGCTTGATCACCTTCAGCGCGACAAGCCGATCGAGTGAACCTTGTCGGGCGACATAAACGTTTCCCATACCTCCTTTGCCCAACAATCGGACAAGCCGATAATCGGCATCCACCGTCATTTCTGGCGCACTGTCTTGAGGCAGCAATTGCCGAGTACGAAGATTCAGTCGCGTATCGGCGATCGATTGAACATCAACCCTGGGCAAAAGATTCTTCGATCCGACCGCTGTTGCCGAACCGGGTAATGATTGTTTGGTAATGTCTGCCCAAATCGAAGCATCCTTACCGGTCATCTCAGCGGAACTGATCGTACGGTCAATCTGTCGACTCGACATAACCGTGGCACCAGCATCAACCGCCTTTGCTTTGATCTCGCCCGGAACCGAGGCCGGTAGATCAGAGACTTCGATAGTATTTGCCGATGATACATCAGAAGGGTAATCCCGCGCGGCAACCTGACTGATATCAATCGTTTGGTCATTCGCTATGTTAGGCGCGGTCTTACCAGCATCGATCCCATCACCAGATGGCTTTTCTTCGCGGTCATCACGATCGGGATTGTGCGTATTGGATGACATTGATTTTCTTAGGAAAGCTTATGTTTACTCAAACTTACTGAACATCAGCCCAAAAGCCCATCGGCCCAAAAGCGAAACCTAGACGTGATCCCGGCTGGAACAATGATTCTTTTGTCGCCGCGACAAATACCGACCGACAATACTAAAACGATTGACCTTCGCATCGACCAGAAAACCGCCAGCGATCGTTGAGGTTGCCACTGATTCAAATGAATTCGTTGTCGGACGGAATCCTTGATCTTCAAGATTCGGCGACTTCTCTTCTTCAACCTGAACATCGTCATTTCGCTCTATTGCCGGTGGGTTCGTGTTCGGTTCAACCGACATATCGGATCGCGGCGCATTGTCCGTCATCGGTTGCACATCAAGCTCTGCTGGCGAAAGTCGCTGCAGCCGAAGCGGACCGCTCTTGATTTCTTGTCCGAGGAACTTGGTTTCACCGTCACGATTATCGACCATCAACAGCGATCGAACATTCCCATCCCCGAACACATAACCGATTTCGTATCGACCATCCGGCAAGTTCTCGAAAAGTCGTTGCAATTTGTCGCCCGAAAGGATGTCATCTGGCAAACGCTTCGGATCGGCCAAATCTTCGCCGGTTGGATCAGGCGACAAAATCCGGATTTGCAAGTATTCATCGCGAGTCGCTGAGGACGACGCAGAACCGGATTCCGATTCGACGCTTCCCGTGCTGAGCAAAATCGATTCGACCGGACGCGCGAACGATTCCAACTTTATCGGTTCAGGGATAATGTTGCGGACTGGAAAAAACGCTACTGGTACCGTAAGGTTCGGGATGATAAATCGGGCGGTACCCGACTCGAAAACGCCAGCCGTTAACGGATTATCAGTCGACGATACCAAACGCCCGGCGACCTCAGCAAATAAGGGTTCGCCCGATTCGTCAAAACCTTGCGTCACGTTGCCCGCTTGAACGATGATCGATTCATGATGACTGACGGCAAAGCGGACATTCAACGGGCTGGTCGCCGATGTCCGGTCATTCAGCGTGGAATCCAGGATGTCCGATTCTAAATAGACATGGCTCACCCGCAACAAGGGGTCGTCGGTAATGGGTCCGGTGACGTCCAGTTTGCCATCAACCAACCGGCTATTGTCCGCTGAAATATTGGTGATCCTTTGGAACCGATTCGTCACCGCACCCCAGTCAATATCGACCTGCAAACCACGCTCGCCAGGCAATCCGACTCGCAGCGTTAAAAAGCCTTTTGCATCATTCGAGTTTGCTTGAGTTAAAACATCGGTGCGAATGGTTGTTTCATCATAAAACGCGGTTTCTGTCTCCTCGATTGCCGGTCGAGGCAAAAAGTGTTTTGCGATTCCAACGCCAGACCCAGTGTTGATCTCGATCGTCTCGCCAAAAACTACCTCGTCCGATTCCAATCGCACCGCACCGGCTGTCGATTGTGCAGCAACGATTTGTGTTTGGTTTCCTAACTCGATCTTATTTCTGGCGATTAAGGTAATACGCCCGTTATCACCACCAGCGATTATTTCAGGATCAGCGAGCGGTCGCTGCAGATCGTTCTGCGGATCCAGATCAGTTAAGACAATTGAATCTCCCGCGATGATACGTATTTCGCCGTTGTTAGTCCGCAATTGGTCTGCATCGCTTTCTGAATCCGATGACGCTAGTGCCAACGAGTTGAGATCGCGGATTTCGACGTCACCACGACCGATTCCGTTGACGCTGAACAACAAGTCATTGATATCGGTAATCAATGAAATCGCGAGAATCCCATCGTCTGCGGCATTTCCCGCGATAACTTCTAAATCATCCGCGATGACTTCGGCCATAATGCCATTGCTGGTTCCGACGATATCGTCACCAGCGATTAACAGTATGTCCGCCGCGTGGTTTGCCATGATTTGAACGACGTGAATGTCGCTGGTCATCCCATTTGCGATTAGCTTGATATCGCGGCTTTCGAGCGAATCGTAGGGACCATCGAGTCTGCTTCTGTTGTGCGATACAACATCAACCGCTGTGATCGAACCGCTAGCGGTCATGCTGATCGAACCGTCGTCTGTCGATACCTGCTGTAATTCGATCGAGTCATTTTCGACGATGTTGATCGATCCAGCGAACAAAACGTTTGCGATCAAACGATCGATTGCTGTACGCAGCGGATCAGCGCCACCGATACCCGTCCCCGCGGTCGCATTGAGTGTTTTGCCAGAAACATTAATTTGACTGGCATCGATGCCAGAATTAATGATCGACTGGCCAGCTCGCAAACGCACGTCCGCTTGTTCGGCGATAATCGCATTTTCATTTAAATAAAGTGTCGACGCGGTAAAGATATCGACGGTCGCTCCAGAGATAACCGCACTTCGGATGGTCAAATCACCAACGTCATCACGAACCCGGAAATCACCCTGGGTATAAATCTCTTCCAGAATTTCAAAAGCGTTGTCCGAGTTCAACAACACAACATTTCCGCCGGCAGCAATTTTTAGTCTCGTCGCAACGATCGATGTACCGACCGATTGTCCTATCGTCACCGATGGAACTGAAATGGTTTGTAAGTCGACCAATCCGTTTTCTAGTCGGATGTCGCCAAGCGTAACCGAGGTTGCCCCACGAACTAAAACGTCAGCATCCGGTGAATCGCTATCGACAATCGAATCTGCTAAGTCAACGGTACCTTCGGTATCGATGGCCAACATGCCATTGGCGATCGATAGGATCGTGCCGTTATCGACCCGTACCAAGTCTTTTCCATCAAGCGTAAGTAAACCACCGGAACCTGGCAGCAAAGTGATATCACCGCTGATGATCACGGCAGCAGATGTCGCTGTGAAATCTTGATTGACGTTGATCACGCCGAGCGTTTGAATCGAGTTATTTGCCAGCAAGGAAAGCGATCCGATCTGCCCGGTGTTTGCATCCAACTCGATTCTGTCATTGGCAGTGATTGTAAGATTTTCCGTGCCAACGTTTCCGCGAATCATGCCGCTGATCTTTGCAGTGCCTGCGGATATGAGGTTGCTGTTGGGCATTGTGATTATCAGATCACCGTTGATCGATAGATCACCAGAATCGAGCGTCGATATTGTCTGGCCGGTGAAATCGATCGTGTTGGCACCGAGGGTGATATTTCCTGCTCGCGTTGTCAAAGACTGAAGCGTGATTCGGTCCGCTGATATTTCTACTTGTGATAGGGCATCGGTTTGGCCTAAGTCGTTTTGCAAAGCCACACCGCCAGCACCTGCATCGATAAAGAGACGATGATTTCCGTCGATCGTATCGGTAAACGTGACGTCGCTGTTTGTCGTTCGAACATCGAAGTCACCGATCAAAGTGACCGGTCCATCGATATAAATGTCACCTGTGGTTGCCGTGATCGATGAGTCAACCAATCGGATTGACGACGCTTGCAGCGATATTTTCGACGCGGATATTTGCGAATCGAAATTGATCGTATCGGATACATTTTGAATCGATAATTCACCTGGCAATCTGAAGTTTGCTGATTGCTGGTCGACCCTGTTTGCAGATTCGACGCTGAGGTTTGCGAGGGAATGAGACCCTGAATCATCGACACTGCCGATCTGAAGTACTGCGGTGTCCGCATTTCCTAAATCAACTGTCAGCGTCGTTGCCGTCCGGTCCGCTGTAAGTGTCGCGTTGGATAGATCAATTGACCCTCCGTTGGTGTTTGCAAGAAAGCCGACATCACTTTGCAAGATAAGTCGCCCATCGACTTGCCATGAACCACCCTCGATCAGGATATCGGTTCGAGTGGGTGAAAACGACGCACCGACAAACACATTGCCCGTGAGTTGAAAATTTTGGTTTCGCCAATCGAGCGGCTGGACGCCGGTATCGAAGCGAATCGCTTGTGCGCCCAATTGATGGGTCGCTGATTCATTAGGCTGAGGCGAATCGGGACGAATAACATTGATGGTGTCGAATCCGCCGCCATCGACGACCGTGACGTTCAATCCGCTGGGGATTACTAGATCAAGCGTATCGTGACCGCCAAGCAGATCGATTCGAATCTGATTGGAGAAAACGTCGTTCAAATTGAGTGGCTCGGCTTGGCCACTGGGATTGCCGACAATATCGATGCGGTCGCCGAATGCATCTTGAAGCGTTATTTGTCCGAGCGAATCAACATCCAATCGAACATAGTCGGCGGCATCGGATCCCGTGATCACCAGTTGCCCTAGCGATGTCAGTTCTGCCGACGCATTGAGCACAAATCGCGGTTCAAGCCTACGAACCGATGGGCGAAAGCCACGTTTCCTGCCAACGGCCGCTAAATCAAGGGGCTCGTCGGCCAACAGCCTTCTTAGACGCGATCGTAGAAAAGAAAAAGTAGGCATAAGAAGCGACGAAAAACCGAAGAACGCGGTTTGGCGGTTTTTTTACTTTTGAGCGGAATGAACTGCTCACCATTTTGAGTACCGGTATCCGGGAAAGCAATGTATTTCGGCCTCATACTCCGGATTGCCACTTAGGGAGCTTGTAACGATCAGTCCGCTGTTTCTTTTGATTCTCCCTCTCTGCAATCGATAACATCAAGGTCGGGGTGTTCGCTCTTAGTTCGATGCTTGAAGGCTTGTCACCATGCTTTGCTGCCCACGATCGATCTTCCCTAACGCCACCCGATTGGCTGTCACGTGGGCCATTTTGGCTGTATTCGTGATGGGAAATGCTTATGGCGACCAGCCTGAAGGTGACAATCCGATCGCTGCCAGGTTGGCCCAATTGCACAAGCCGATGGCGAAGATCAACGTCGAAGCCAACTCCGGCATCGATGCTCCGCCGAAT
>DNWZ01000696.1:6448-9797 GCA_003506095.1 Planctomycetaceae bacterium
ACCGTCCGCTCTATTTTCAAGAACTTAACCTTGAACGTTGCGGTTCGACCTACGGTTGTGCCCAAAACGCCGTCTCAGCGGCCTACTTCATCGGAAACTCCGCCATTTTGCCCTACCGCATGGCGATGGACCGGGCTGATGAATGCGTGAATCATTGGGGCGACTGTGCTGCCTGTCGGCGTTATTCTGGCGATATTGAGCCGCTGGAACCAAGCCTTCAAGGTTCAGTAAACGAAGCTGCCGCGATCGCTGGGTTCTTTTTTTTGCTGCTTTAAACAACGTACCCGTTCGCCGTTTTTCGGTGGATAAGTCGTTCGTTGGCTGTTGAGCGTTGTTGATCCGATGGTGTCATCCAAGTTCGCCCTGGCAAGTGGATGTTGATCAATGGCAGTTTCATCATCGCTACCTTGACCAACAGTCAACACTCGGTCGACGCGTTGTTCACGCCAGGTCAATCATCGTAAGTTGTTTACCAATATTGGTTTGTACTTGCCAATCGGTGGCTATCAACGGCTGGCGGTTTGTTATTAAGAAGAAGAAGAGTTTAAATTCAAATAGATAGAAAGAGAGTGGCATCGGGAACCAACAAACACTCAGTTGAGCAAAATACGAGCGACATTCAGGTAGATCACAATTCCTAGGATGTCGACGATCCCCGCGACAAACGGATTGCTCATCAAAGCTGGGTCGAGGCCCAGTTTTTTGAAGATCATTGGCAGCGAAGCGCCACAGAAGCATCCGCACATCACCACAAAGAATAAAGTGATGGGGATGACCGTAGCGTCTTTAATGGTGGGAGCGACGACCATGGCGACCAGCATACCGAACGATGCGACAAATCCCCCCAACAGCATGGAAACCAGCAATTCACGCCCCATCACCGTTTTCCAATTGCCCAACTTCAATTTACCGCTGGTCATTCCGGTGATGACCAGTGTGGCCGATTGGCTGCCGGAGTTACCACCGCTGCTGATGATCAGCGGGATGAACCATGCCAACCAGGCAAACCTGGCCAGTTCATCTTCATAGAACCGCAGCGCGAACGCGGTGAACAGCGCGGTGAAGAACAGAATAGCGAGCCAAATGCCGCGTTTCCACGACAACGTGAACAGGCCGATTTTCAGAAAGTCGGTATCCAGCGGCGAAATAGCCGCCATCTGCTGGGCGTCTTCGTTCAATTCTTCGCGAACGACATCGATGATATCGTCGTGCGTGATGATCCCGACCAAACGGCGAGCGTCGTCGACGACGGGGATCGCCAGCAGATTGAATCGTTCGACTTTCGCGGCGACTGATTCTTGGTCTTCGGTGGTCAGTGCGGTGACGACATCGGTTTCGACCAGTTCGCTCAGTGGTGTATTGGGTTGGCGAAGTGCGGTAACGAGTTGGCGTGCGGAGACGACACCTCTCAATTGGTCATCTTCACCGACGATGAAGAGGTAATAAATCGTTTCGAAGAACTCGGATTGGCTGGCCAGGGCATCAAGTGCCTGTCGGACGGTCAATTTTTCGTCCAGCTTGGCCATTTCGGTCGTCATCAACGAACCGGCCGTCCCATCGGGATAGGCTCTTAGGCGTTGAATGTCGCGACGGTCGGCGGCAGGCAACAGCGGCAGGATTTCATCGACGCGCTTATCGTGCAATTCCTGTAATAAGTCGACACGATCGTCAGCAGCCATCTCGACTACCAATTCGGCAATTTCGGCCGGATCGTGGTCTCGCAGCAGGGAGATCTGACGTTCTTCGCCAAAGTGGCTGAAAATCTCAGCGCGCCGGGGCGGAGCGGCATATTGCAGAACGGTCCAAGCTTCGGCGTCGGTCAACCCTTCCATGAACTCGGCGGTGCGACCGGCATTGAGCGCCGAGCAGAACTCTTCCAGTTCAGCTTCGTTCTCATCGGCGAGCATTTCGCGGATTTCAGGCAGCAGCAGCGTATTGACCATGGTGTGCAATCTCGTGTCGGCCGGCCCGCAAGGACTGACGAATGAATCGAGTCGAGTGGCTTTATCGGTTGTCGAGCCACTGGCACAACAATCGATTGTTAAGAGGTATCATCGAAGGAGAAAAATCGATTAACGCGCGTTCGCAGCGTTGGATCGATCGGCTTCCCACAAACCGAGTGCTGGGTTGCGAATGAAATAAAACTCGCTGCCGTCGGTATCACGGTTCCACCCGTCGGTCAGCACATCGATGTCATACCGCTTCGATAATGATTCGATGTCACCATAAGAGTAGCCCACAGATTCAACTTCTTGCCGACTGAGTTCGCCAGCGCCATAAATCACGTCGAAACGGTTCTCGCTTGAACCATGAATTAAGTGAGCGGCGGCTGACAGGTTCGCAGCGAGGTCTTCGTGCTGCTTGACTAATTCCAGCACTTCGGCCGAAGTCCGGTAACCGTAGCGGCGGATCAATTGGTCGATCTGGGCATCTTCGCCAAACTCCTTGACCGCCGGAGCCAGGATTGTCAGTTTGCCGTGATCGGCGATCGCCATTCGCGACCGGTAAATCGCTTTGTTGCCCAGCCACGTGCTCTTGAACTCGGAAGGATCAAGGTAGGCGACAACGTGACGGGGCGAGTGTTCGAGGTGAATGAAGTTGACTTCATAGGCGAGTTCCGCGGCACGTTCGAACGTGGCGTGATCGTCGCCGATGTACAAGCCACGCGTTTTCAGCTCGCCGCCATCGACCTGCTCCACAACGGTCAAGGCGTACAGCAGCGGCATGTCGCCACAGAAATGGTCCTGGGCGTAATTCAAAATCCGTCGCAGCGGCGTGTCGGCACGTCCCATCACACGTTCCATCCCGTAGGCTGCGCTTAAAAAGTGGCTTTCGTTGATCCCACGAACGCCGCCGGTGCCGACGAAGACGTTTTTGTTGTAATTCGCCATGCCGATCACTTCGTGCGGCACGACTTGCCCGATCGAAAAGATTAAGTCATGGCCGCCTTCGAGCAACAAGCGGTTCACCTGAGCGGGCCAATCACGCTGCCAAATCCCTTCGGTCACTTCGCTGACGTACTCGCCGGGGACGTGCCCGATCGTGACAACGTCGTCACGCCAGCGGTGAACGCGAAACAGGTCGTGAGGGATGCCAGGAAACATGAAGTCCAATTGGGCGGGCGTCATGGCATAATGCGTTCCCAGAGCCGGCATGATGTCGGTGACGGCGTCGCCGAGCAGTTCGCGGCTCAGTACGGTCAATTCGCCGGCGCGGCTGGGCAGGCGGGACATGTCCGGCGGCAGCAGCAACACTTTTTTGCGGACGCCGATTTGCTGAAACACGCCAGCCAACGCTTCGCGAAAGTCGTCGTAGGACAGTTCAGTGGTCGCAGAACCGGTGGCGAAAT
>DNWZ01000688.1 GCA_003506095.1 Planctomycetaceae bacterium
AGCCACAATCTTGGCCGACGATCGTTCGCTGCCAAGGGACGCTCTTTGCGGACGAAGATTCTGCGATCGGTGCTCGCGTTGCAGGCCGTGTTGCAAAGGTTCATGTCGAGCTGGGCGACACCGTGAAAGCGGGCGATCCGCTGGTCAGCTTAGAATCCGATGAGTTTGAATTGTTGGTTTCGCAAGTTGAGGCGCAATTGAATCAGGCGCGGTCGGCGGTCGGTTTGACAGGCGACGAAGCCAACGATTCGTTGGACCCGGAGAACTCGCCACCGGTTCGACAAGAGCGTGCAATTTGGGATGAGGCGAAGGCGAGCTTGGAACGCGCGACGAATCTGAAAAAACAGGGCGCGATTTCGCAGGGCGAGTTCGACATTGTGGCTTCGGCCCAGCGGGTTGCCGAAGCACGATATGCCGCGGCGCTCAATGCGGTGCGTGAAAAAATAGCGATGATTGCTGTCAAACGAGTGGAGCTTTCCTTGGCACAACAACGCTTGGCCGATGCGATCATTCGCGCGCCGTTTGACGGTCGGGTGCTGAATCGACGGATCGCCCCGGGCGGCTACATTAGTGCTGGTGATGCGGTGGCAACGCTGGTCCGAACCAATCCGATTTGGTTTCGCGGAAGTTTGCCCGAACGCTATGCATCACGATTGCAAACCGGTTTAGAGATTCAGATTCGAATAACCGCTTCTGACCAGCCGTTGGTTGCGGAAGTAACTCGGATCAGCCCATCGCTCGACATGGCCAGCCGTTCGTTGTCGTTTGAAGTAAAGATCGACAACCCCCAGCAGCAGATTCGTGCCGGAGTGTTCGCAAGTGCTGAAGTGGTGCTCGACCCCGAAGCAAAATCATTAGTGATTCCTGAGTCGGCTGTGATGGCTTTCGCCGGTTCTGAAAAGGTTTGGAAGCTGGTCGATGGCATCGCGCAACAGCTTGAAATATCCAGTGGTGTTCGTCGCGACGGCTTTGTTGAGGTCGTCGAAGGATTAGCGTTGGGGGATGAAATCTTGATGGACGCGTCAATCGGGCGTGTTGCGAAAGTGACGTCGCCAAAGACCGAGAAGGAGATCGCCGATAGTGGGCAGTCCGTCGATCTTCACGCCGAACTGGCGGTCGAAGAAGTCGAGACATTGGCTGATGTCCGCTTGCCTTAAACATTCCATCGATTGCAGTAGGTGAAACGACGTGTATTGGCTTGCCGAGATCTGTGTCCGTCGACCCGTGTTCGCACTGATGCTGATCGCGTCGTTGGTCGTTGCCGGGCTGGTCGCTTACCCAGGTTTGGGTGTCGATCGATTTCCGAATATCGACTTAGCACAGGTGATGGTGCGGACCGATTATCCAGGCGCTGCGGCATCCGAAGTTGAATCGGAAGTGACCGCCATTATCGAAGACGCGGTAGCGACGGTCGCGGGGATCGACGAATTGCGATCGATCACTTGGGATGCCCAATCGTTGGTCATGGTCACCTTTCGGCTCGACCGAGATACCAACGCCGGAGTGCAAGATATCCGCGACGCGGTAGCGGCAATCGCACGTCGATTGCCGTCGGGGCTCGATCCACCGATCGTCCAAAAACGCGATCTCGATTCGTCGCCGATTATGTCGCTGGCGGTTTCCGGCCCGCGATCGTCGCGTGAACTGTACATGCTGGCCGATCGATTCGTCAAAAACGTGATCGAATCATCCAAGGGAGTTGGTCAAGTCACAATCGCCGGTTCGGCCGACCGGGCGGTTCAGATCGATGTGAGTGCCGATCGCTTGGCGGCGCATCAGATGTCGATCTTAGAAGTCCGCGATGCGGTGCAGCGTCAAAACGCGGAGATTCCTGGTGGCAGACTGGATGAAGGGATGCGAGAGCGAATCATCCGCACACAAGGTCGGGTGAAAGACGCTCGCGACTTCGAAAACTTGGTCGTGGCCAATCGCGGCGATGCTGTGATCCGCTTGAGCGACTTGGCGGAGGTGCGTGACGCGACCAAGGAGGTGCGAACGTTGGCGCGGTTGAACGGTTCACCGGCTGTGGTGTTGCAGGTTCAACGCCAGTCGGGCGAAAATACGGTCGAAGTGATCGATCAAATCAAAGCATTGGTGCCACGATGTCAAGCATTGTTACCCGACGATGTTCAAGTCGAGGTGATTCAAGATCAATCACGTTACATTCGCGCCGCCTTGCATGAGATTGAACAGCATTTGATTTCGGGCAGCATCCTCGCCTGCATCACGGTCCTGTTGTTCATGCGTTCGTGGCGTTCGACGATCATCGCGTCGGTGGCGATCCCGACATCGATCATCGCTTCGTTTGCGTTCATGCGAGCGTTCGGCTTTACGCTCAATAACGTCACGATGCTGGCGCTGGTGTTGATGGTCGGCGTGGTGATTGATGATGCGATCGTGGTGCTGGAAAACATATTTCATCATATAGAAGAAAAAGGATTATCGCCCAGACAGGCGGCAATCTTCGGTACACGAGAAATCGGTCCCGCGGTTTTCGCGACAACACTCTCTTTAGTGATCGTGTTTTTGCCCGTTTCGTTTCTATCAAGCGTCACCGGTCGAATGCTGTTTCAATTCGGCATCACTGCGACCGTTGCCATTCTGGTGTCGATGTTAGTCAGTTTTACATTGACGCCGATGATGTGCAGCAAGATGCTGCGTCCGATCGACCCAGCCGATGGCGCAGCGGCATCGCGTGGCGGGGTTTATCGTTGGGTCGAAGCTGCTTATCTGTCGCTATTGAAAGTGTCGCTGCGGGCCAGGTGGCTGGTGCTGATATTGGTCGTGCTGGTGATCGGGTCCAACGTGCCATTAGCCAAGATGGTTCAGCGCGATTACATCCCACTGAATGTGGATGAGTCGGAGTTTGAGGTTCGTGTGGAAGCGAGTCGTGGTGCGACCATTCGTGCGATGCGTCAAACGGTCGACGCGGTCGAGGCCGAATTGGCGCAGATCGATGGGATTCAAAAAGTGGTCACAACGGTCGGCAGCAGCGGCTATGGCGACGTGAATCGCGGGACTTTCTACATTCAATTGATCGACAGTGATTTGCGTACCTTTTCGCTCAAGCGTTTGTTCGAATCGATTTTGCAAGGTGACCCTGCCGCGGCATTTCGTGGCAATTTTACCCAGCGGTCAAAAATGGCCGATGTCCGCAAGCGGTTGAATAACTTGGGCGACCTGCAAATATCGGTTCGCAACCTGACCTCGCTGCGCCAAGGTTCTGGGTCCGATGTCGATTTTTCGGTGACCGGCCCAAGCCTGGATGTGTTGCTGGAGTTCACCGACAAACTGTTGGCAAAAGCGCGACAGATGCCTCAGTTAGCTGACACCTATGCGACACTGAAGATTGATAACCCAGAACTGTTGGTCAGTATCGATCGTGATCGCGCCGCGGCAATGGGTGTCGATGTGACCGAGATCGCAGAGACCTTACGGATCGCAGTCGGTGGTGACGACCGTGTATCGCGATATCACGATTCGTTAGTGGACGATGCTTACGATGTTGAGGTGCGATTGGTCGGATTGGATCGTAACGACACCGCATCGATATCACAATTGTATGTGCGCACCGGTGGTGCGACGGGCGCTAATGATTCGTCGCTGTTGGCCGGCACAATCCCAGGCGAAGGTGACGTCGCGATGATCGATGCGCCGTCGGTGTCGGGGCTAACCCGGATCGATAATTTGGTCGATTTCAGCACGGGTCTTAACGCATCGCGAATCGACCGATTAGGCCGTCAAAAGATGATCGCTGTTCGTGGCAATATCGCCGGCGGCGCTGGATTGACCGATGGGATCGATGCGATGTGGGCAGCGGTCAACGAAATCGGTGTGCCGCCCGGGTTGGATGTCCAGGTGTTGGGCGGTGGCCGCGAACTCGATCGCACGATGCTCGATTTTCGTTGGATCTTTGCGATGTCGGTCATCTTTATGTACATCGTGTTGGCGGCTCAGTACGAACACCTGGTGCATCCGCTGATCATTCTGATGTCATTGCCGCTGGCCGTTCCGTTCGGCTTGCTCAGTCTGTACTGGGGCGGTGAAACATTGAACCTTTATTCCGCGATGGGAATCTTAGTGCTGTTTGGCGTTGTGAAGAAAGCGGCAATCTTACAAGTCGACCATACCAACGTTTTGCGTCGCCGGGGAATGCCGCGATACGATGCACTGATCATGGCCAATCGCGATCGCCTGCGTCCGATCCTGATGACAACGGTATCGTTCGTTGCCGGCTTGTTGCCTCTCTTGATCGCGACTGGTCCTGGCGCCGAAGAACGTCGCTCGATCGCCGTCCTTGTCGTCGGTGGCCAAACGCTTTCGCTGGTGCTGACGTTGATCGCGATTCCGGTTCTCTACACCTTCTTTGACGATTTGACCGCGTTGTTTTGGAAACCGGCTAAGGAAGGCGAAGACGAAAACGTGCCAGAGAGTGAACCGCTGCTGGCGGATCGCTTGGAGAATCCGCGACCCCAGCAAGCAGAACCATCGTTGCAAGCTTGATTCCGCTGATTGCCAAGAACGTTTCGTGTCGGTTAGGCTCTAAACCGAGACCGCAAACCGACCAAGCATTTTTTTGAGGAAATCGAGGATGATGCAAGCGAATCAATGGAACGCTTGCTCGCATCGCCAGCGTTGCAAAGTTGTCGCGAAGGCGAGGCATGAAATCGCCGCCATGGCCGAGCGATTGGTCGAGCTATGCACCACCGACCAACGCCCCGAACCGGTCGAGACGGTATCGGCGGAATTGCTGCCGCTCTGTTCGGCTCTTCGCTATATCGGTTCCAAGGGGCCGCGAATCCTCAAGTCACGCGGGGTCGGTTTTCTGGGCAGACCGCTGTGGTTGCTGGGCGTTTCGAGCGAAGTGCATCGTCAACCGCTCGGCAAGGTGCTGATCCTGGCCGCTTGGAACTATCCGTTGCTGTTGCCAGGGGTGCAAATGGCCCAGGCGCTCGCCGCTGGTAATTCCGTACTGCTGAAACCTGCACCGGGATGCGAAGCGGTTTCGGCGCTGTTGGTCGACGCGTTTTATCGGGCGGGTGTGCCGCAGTCGATGCTGACGCTGCTGGCATCGGCCCCGCAAGCGGCTCAGGACGCGATCGACAGCGGCGTCGATTTGGTCGTGCTGACCGGCGGGACGCAGACCGGACGCAGCGTGATGGCGAGGTGTGCAGAGAAATTGACGCCGTCGATTATGGAACTGAGCGGGTGTGACGCGTTAATCGTTGGCCCCGGAGCGAACTTGGATCGAGTGGCTGGGGCGATTGCGTTCGGGTTATCGATCAATGGCGGAGCGACTTGCATCGGGCCACGTCGAATCATCGTCTCGCCCGAGGCTCATCCGCAACTGGTCGCGGCGATTCGAAACCGAATCGCGGATTTACCGCTGGCGACGCTTCATCCATCGGCACAAGTGGCGGCCAGCAACCTGGTCCACGACGCGATTGATCGCGGAGCCGTTGATTGCGTGACCGGCGAAAAGCCGGTTATTCCGGCGACGATACAGCAGATCAAGCCCACGGTTTTGGACGGCGTTGGCCGTGATTGGCCGATTGCCAGCGCTGATATTTTTGCCCCGGTCGCATCGATTTTGGTCGCAAATAACGACGACGAGATTATCGAAATTGTGAACGGTTGTCGCTATCGCCTCGCCGCTGCGGTATTCGGTACGGCGGCTTGGGCATCGCGGTTGGCTGGGCGATTGAACGTGGGTCACGTTTCGATCAACGACGTGATTTTTCCGACGGCTGACCCGCGGGTGCCGTTTGGCGGTTGCGGATCGAGCGGCTTTGGCGTGACGCGTGGCGCCGAAGGTTTGCTGGCGATGACTCGGCCAAAAGTAGTCGCCCGCCACCGCGGCCCGCTCTACATCCACCTGATGCCACGCAAAGAATCTGACTTTGCGACGCTGATGCGGCTGCTGAAGTTCCTGCACGGTGGCCGGCGGAAAAAGTGAATCGGTATCGGGCGACTTTGACGCAGCCCTTGCGTCGATGTTGTGCCAGCGTCAAATTGTTGTGTCACAGATGCCCCTGTTCGGCCTCGGATAATAACGCGAAACCGAACCTTTCTCTGGATTGTTAGGAATAGTGCCTTGATCGCCAAGCAAGATGCCCAACCGTTGAATATCGTTGTTGTCGGTGGAGGATTGGCGGGCTTGAGTG
>DNWZ01000229.1 GCA_003506095.1 Planctomycetaceae bacterium
CCAGCGAAATTGATGCGGTGTCGATTGCGTTGCTGTCCGACACCCACATCCCCAGTGCTGCGGATGTTCAGGCCAGAGGCGTGAACATGACGGATAACCTGCGGCGAGTGATCGCTCAGGTTGTTGGTCGCAAGGCAAGGCCATCGCATCTGATTATCAATGGCGATTGCGCTTATTTGAGTGGTTTGCCGACAGATTATCAAAATCTTGCTGAGTGCCTGTCGCCGCTGGAGTCGACCGACATCGCGTTGCATGTAACGATGGGCAACCATGACGATCGCCAACCCTTGTACGATGCCTTGGCCGGCCAACGTCCGCAAGACGCGGCCGTGATGTCCAAACATCTCAGCGTGATCGAAACTCCGTTTGCCAATCTGTTTCTGCTGGACTCGCTGTTTCGCGTCAACGTGGTCACGGGCGAAATCGGCAAGGATCAGATCGATTGGCTGGCACAGCAATTGGACCAACGCAGCGATAAGCCCGCAATCGTGATGGCTCACCATAACCCACAATTTTCCGCGCCGCCCGAAGGCAAGCCTTGGACCGGTATCTCCGACACCGAGGCGTTATTCGCTGTGCTCGACAGTCGTCAGCATGTGAAAGCGTTTTTGTTCGGCCATTCCCATCATTGGAACCACAGTCGTCGCGGGCGGTTGCACTTGGTCAACCTTCCGCCAGTCGCTTATGTGTTCAACGACAGCCAGCCCAACGGTTGGGTTGATGCAGTGCTGACCGCCGATTCGATGCGGCTGGTACTGCAGACTTTTGATCCCCAGCATCCGCAAGCGGCCGACGTGGTCGAAATCGCGTTTACCGGCTGATCGTTTCAGCACTCGCGGCGTCCTGTCGAGCGGCGGCAAAGGTACCGGGAACCGTTTTGCTCGAGGGGCGACGATCGTTGGCCCTGAATCTAGGAATGATTGGTTAATTGTGGAGCACGCCAAACGTTGTTTTGTTTATGCCGCTCGCCTGACTTGGCTTTCCTGATCCGCATACACCGATTCGAATCCTGCTTCTTGTTCCAACAATCGCAGTTGCTGGTTCACCAATTTTTCCCAGCGACCGATCTTTCGAGTCGCTTTATGCACAGCGAAACGATCGCCGGAATCATGAAAGGTGGTCTCACCCTGTGCGACCGTCGAAGTGTTTGAACGCGTGGTCGTTGACCAGACCTCCATCGCTTCGGCAACCAGATTGACCGAACTGATCGCGGCGATTTCTGTTCGAGAATCCTTGCCACCATAAATCGGCAACATGCGTCCTATTCGCGATGCGAAATCTCTTAGCAAGAACAATGAGAGGTCTGGAAACTTACAATGCATTTGCACCGGATACGCTATCGAACCGACGACCGGCAACACGCCTACGATCAATGCGTCTCTATAATCGGCCAGCGGTCGTCCAGTAGCCAGTTTTCGCCAGATCGTGATCGCAGTCCTCAGCATGGGGACCAGCATCAGCATGAACAAAAAGTAAAACGGATTGCCCGATGCGACCGAAGCGGCAGCGCCGCCAATCTTCAATGACATCACAAATGGCATCAGCAATTTTAAACCGACATGCATGCCAAATCCGCGAACATATTCGTCGACGCCGTGGTTATCCAGTTGAGCATTCAATCGCTGGGCTTCGGCTTCATTGAGCCGATGCTCCTGTTGCCACACTTGTACCCGCGTACGAATGTAAAGTCTGCCCAATTCACGCTGAAAACGGCCACTGACACAAAACAGAAACATTCGCGTTTGCCGCTGCTGGCGATAAGCGGGATCGCTTAGCCACCGATGCAGCCTCGCGGGCGTTGCTTTGGACAGCGCCCAGTTCGTCACAAACGATGCTCCCATCGTTGATAGAAGATGGTCACTAGGCAACCGATCGTCTTGTTTCCACTGATCGACCTTCGACGAAACATACTCGGCGACAACTTGATCTCGGTACTGCGAATGATTCACGAAACGCTTTACCGCGTTGCGATATTGCGTGTTTGCATGATAACGCTGAAAGAATCTGCCGATTCGTCCGGGGATCAATCCGAACCAAAAGGTCAGGCTGGTAAAGAACCTGCCGCCATTTCGCATCGACTCGATCACGGTTGGATCGGCAACATCGCGACGTGACCAAGATTCCAGAACTCGGGCTTTGTATCGATCTCGAAAATCACTCTTCAGCAAACGCATCGGCCGGCGGAGAATTGCCGTTTCGGCTTGCTTCCAATTCGCATCATGCTCAATCAATCGCGTGACATCACGGTGCAATTGATCCGATTCGGATGGTGACAATACGGCCTGAAGCTGGGTGTGATGTTCGTCAATCCAGGACGTCAATCTTGCCGGATTCAAATCGTCGAACAACGGTAAACTGTGCAACTTGATTCCCGCCGCGATGTAAGACGGCACCAAAACCGAGGGGATGCCCGATTCGAGGTCGACCACGACATAGCCGGTTTCGGTCCTCAGTAGATTGGCAGTTGAAACCATTGCCCGCTTGCAAACTTGCCATCCCGAACCGGTCATCCCGCTGTCCACCAGCAGCGATTCCAGCTTGGTCATCAAGCCGACCAATTGATCGATTTCCGCTGGCGCTTCGTCCGGCGTTTCGGATTTGGAATACAGTCCCGCGATTCGGCGCCGAAGCATCTTTGAGTCGACGGGAGCCGGCGTCACACCTCGGCCTCGAATGAACTCGCTGGCCAACACCATGGCTTGTGATTGGGCGTCCCAGCGAACGTACAAAGGCATCGCCACACGGGCTTCGGGTGCAAAAGCCTTGATAATAGCCGCAGCCACCCGGCGACGATAAAACGACGCGCAAATCGCATCGCGATTGTCTTGGTATGCGAAGGGGCTTTGAAAAGCGGCTCGATAGATCGTCCGGGTCAACCATCCTGGGCGGAAGACCTTTTCAACGCTTAGATACTCGTAGCCGTCACGGTCAGTGGCTCGCACCAAACGCGCTTCTGCTGCACGGCCGTGTCCGAGCACTCGCAACTGAGTAATCGCGACCGGATGCCTGCCGCCATCAACAGCCAGCACCCCAACATCGTTATCGACCAATGGCCGCTGTCGTTCATCCATGAATCGTCGATTCCGTTTTCCACAATCACCGCCAAATATTCACCATCGCAAACGGTGTTATCGGCCTAAAAAAAAGGCTGACGCAAGACGAATCTCGCGCCAGCCTCAGAAATCGTGTGAATCGACCAAACCCATTCGGCTTGATCGAAAGCATGATGGACGACTAGGAAACCGCCTCTAGTTTACCAGCCTTCTCTGCCTTCTCAGACGCATTGCGATAATCGACAACGTCCCATACCAAACCGAGCTTCTTCAAGACGCAAATTGCCATCCAAGTGACATCAAATTCCCACCACTTGTGACCGTGCTTGGCCATACGAGGGTATGCATGATGATTGTTGTGCCAGCCTTCGCCGTAAGCGATGATCGCGACCAACCAGTTGTTTCGGCTGTCGTCGGTCGTTTCATAGTTGCGATAACCGAACATGTGACTCGCCGAATTGACCAGCCAAGTTGTGTGCAAGACGGCAACCAAACGAACGAATAGGCCCCAAACGACCAATGAAACGGCCATTTCCATGCCGCTGAATGCGTAACCGAGGCCGAACAGAATGAATCCGCTCAAAATGTGGAGTGGCAGGAAGAGGTAATCGAGGATTCGCATGCCACGCATCTTGTAGAGATCGGGAACCCATTTTTGCAGGTGCGCCGCGCGATCGCCGTTGTGCGTGTGAAACGCCAACCAGAACATGTGCGCCCACCAAGGGCCTTCGTGTGGCGAGTGCGGATCACCAATCTGATCGCTGTGTTTGTGATGCTTGCGATGGTCTGCCGTCCAATCCAGTGGTGCACCTTCACCGGCAAGCGTTCCGATCGTGGCAAACAGATACCGCACCCAAGGATAGGTCTTCATGCCGTCGTGCGTCAGCAATCGGTGATAGCCGAGGCAAATTCCTAAACTGCCAGTGACCCAGTGTAAAAACAGGGTTACGGCCAACGCGGTCCATGTAAATGTAAACGGAGCCGCTAGAACAACGATGTGAGCCATTGTCAACCAACCGACGGCCCACCAACTGATGTTGCTGAATTGTCGATCGACCTTCAAACCCGCCGTCGATGCTTTTACTTCGGCCTTGCGCTGAGCGCGAAAGCGACGCATGCTGCGTTTCGGATCGGTATTACGCCCAGCGGGTTTGGGCGAGTGGGGAGTTTCGGGGCTATGGGGAGCATTGTGCCGTGAAGGGGCTTCAATTGTTGAGGACATCGCCAGCTAACCTTTCTGGAGTGATAACAACAGCCGCTAGTCCTGCGGCACATTCATCTATCGGATAGGATACTAGGCGTTCGTTTCAGCTCTGTTTAGGCCAATGGCTCGATTTGTAACCGTTTTGTAATAGTCTTCCTCTTTCGCGTATGACCGACTCATCCGATTACCAGTTGATCGAGCCCCAGCTCCGTCGCGTAATGCGTGACTGTCGCAAGCTTTACGCTTCGGCTGCGAGGCTGATGTCAAGTCGTCACCCGACTTTGCTAGGCCCATCAGCGGAGGGGTTCGCCGAGCTGATGGAGGATTTGCATCGCGGCCTCCTGATCAAGGTTTATACGCAAACGATCCGCAGCGACGGCAGGTGGTCGCGAATGGAAAAGCAGATCGGTGCGGTGATGATCCAGCACATTTGGGACGAAGATTTGCGGGGAGCTCCGCTGCGCGAAGCCGCTGAGGGTCTGTTGGCCAGATCGGACCAATTGAGCTGGGGATCGTTGCTGGCACCGTTTGTCCGCTACGAACCGCTTCGCGATATGGTCAGCCAGATCGAAACGATCGTCTCGCGGCTGGCGAACCTGATTGCGAAGTGCGACGGATTGACGACGCCGGAGGAAACGATCGCGCTTCACGAAATTCAATTCGAAGTCGGCAAGGCGCCTCGCAAAGTCGGTGGCAGTAATCCTGGGCTTCAAGCACCGGAGACCCGCAACACGGACTTTTTGCATTCGCCAGCGGAGAAAAACGTTTCGACGACAGTACCCGCCAAACGCCCCGCCAAGTCGACCAGCGTTCAAGCCAATTCGCCGACGCAAGCGGCAAACGACGAAAAGCGACTCGCAGACGCCATCGCCGAACTCGATTCCCTGGTCGGACTCGAAACGGTGAAGCAACGCGTGCGTTCGCTTTCCAATTTCCTGCGACTGCAACGCACACGGTCCCAAGCGGGTTTAGCGACGATGCCGATCAGTTTGCACATGTCGTTTGTTGGAAACCCTGGCACCGGCAAAACGACCGTTGCCAGAATCGTCGGCCAAATCTTGGGAGCGATGGGGGTATTGGAGCGCGGGCACTTGGTCGAAACCGATCGCAGCGGATTGGTCGCGGAATATGCTGGCCAGTCTGCACCCAAGACCAACGCGATCTGCCAGTCGGCACTTGGCGGCGTGTTGTTTATTGACGAAGCGTACAGTTTGGTCGATTCATCCGGCGAAGATGTCTTTGGACGCGAAGCGATCCAAACATTGCTGAAGCGAATGGAAGACGATCGAGACAGGTTGGTCGTGATCGTAGCCGGTTATCCGAACGAGATGGACCAGATGATCCGCAGCAACCCCGGTCTGTCATCACGCATCAATACTCGGATCGAGTTTGAAGATTATTCGCCCGCCGATCTCGGGCGAATCTTTGAAACCTTATGCAAGCGAAACGATTATCGATTGCCGCCTGAAAGCCGCCACCGACTGCTCGTGGCGTTTGATGAAGCGTATCGAAAACGCGACCGTCATTTCGGCAACGGACGCTTGGCTCGCAACGCGTTCGAAGACTGCGTTCGTCGATTGGCAGATCGCATTGCGAGTGTGTTTCCACTGACCGATGATCTGATGACCTGCTTGACGCCGCAGGACATCACAATGGCGGGCGCGGCCCCAGAGCGGATCGACGGTTTGCTCAACACACCTCACACACTTCGCACCCATTGTCCCCACTGCAAAAAGCGAGTCCGAATTCGCGGATCCTCGCTCGGACGCACACTCAAATGCCCGGGGTGTTTGAACGAATTTGCAGCACCATGGGCCGATATTGAGTTATCCGATTCGTCCAAGTGACGTAGCGGGATTTGCCAGAAGTCCGACTGCTCCATTGCCCAACGGAAGTCTAGCGACATCCGCTACGTCTAGACGCGTCACTTACTGATGATCGCATCCCCGGGACTTGTGTAGGTATAGGGCGCATCGATCCCCAGCGGCAGGCCTAGCGTCCAATAACCGAGCAGGAAGATCGTCCAAAGCAACAAGAACGTCAAACTGTAAGGTAGCATCAGCGAGCCTAAAGTTCCGACACCCGCTTGTTTCACATAGCGTTGGCAAAAGACAACGACCAATGGAAAGTAGGGCATCATGGGTGTGATGATGTTGGTCGACGAGTCGCCCACGCGATAGGCCGCCTGAGTCAACTCGGGCGACACGCCGCGGAGCATCAGCATTGGGACGAAGATGGGTGCCAGTAACGCCCATTTCGCCGACGCGGAACCGATAAACAGGTTGACGAAGGCGGTGATGAAAACCAAGCCGATAATCGTCATGGAGCCGGATGCCCTCATGCTTTCAAGCAAAGCAGCCCCTTTTAATGCCAACAAGAGCCCAAGGTTGGAACTGGTAAATGCATTGATAAAGAGTGCGGCAAAAAAGACAAGCACAAGGTAGTACCCCATCGACTCCATTGCTTTTTTCATTCCCGCGATCACATCACGATGATTTTTAAAGCGACCGGAAACATAACCATGAACAATGCCGGGAATAAAGAAAAAAAAGAAAATCAAAGGCACAATCGCACCCATCAGCGGTGCGGGCGGTTTGACCGATGTCAGTGATCCATCGGCGCGCATCGGCGAATCTGCTGGCCAACACCAGAGGATCATCGCAACCGCGCCAACCAGGGCGACGGCGATCGCGGCAATCAATCCGATTCGCTCTCGCGTGGTCACATCACCTACAGAATCGTTCGCCGGTTCTTCATCTGTAAACGGCGTAATACGCAATCGCGGCTCAACGATTCGATCGGTTAAATACCAACCGACCAAAATCACAAGAATCGACGACGCGGCTGTGAAGTAAAGATTGCAAAGCGCATTGACCTTACGATCCGCATCCACCACTAAAACGCCGGATTCGGTTAAACCGGCCAACAACGGATCGATACCCGATGGTAGGAAATTGGCGCTAAAGCCACCGGAAACGCCTGCAAAGGCACAAGCAATTCCCGCTAGCGGATGCCGTCCGGCGGCATGGAACATGACGCCACCGATCGGGATCACCAACAAGTATCCGGCATCCGCGGCCGTGTGGCTGATTACCGCGACCAACAACAGCATGGGCGTAAGAAGTTGTTTAGGTGTGAATCTTAAAAGCTCTTTCAATCCGACATGGACCAATCCAGACGCTTCTGCGACACCGACACCCAACATTGCAACGAGTACAACGCCCAGTGGTGGAAAAGCGGTGAATGACTTGACCATGTTTTCCAAGAATGCCGCAATGGAAGGCCCTGTTAAAAGGTTTACAACCTTGACCGATTCTTTGGTCGCCGGATTTATTTCGGTGAACGATATGCCCGATAGCCAGGCCGACGCGACCCAAACCAGAATCAAGGCGATGACAAACAACACAGCCGGATCGGGTAGGGCATTCCCGATGCGTTCGATCCGATCGAGCAGCCATTCGACTGGGGTACGGCGATTTTTTACCGAATCATCGGAGGCATTGGGACCGTTTGTTGAATCGATCACTTCGTCGCTGGGGGGCATGAATGAATCTCTTGTTGGAGTTAACGGGTATTCAGTTCGGCGCGGCCGCCACGATTGGTCCGATCGGCTGGTTTAAAAACGTCGTTACAAACTCGACCGCACGATGATCGGTCATCAATGTAGAGTGTGCGACTGGCAAAACGACAAACTCCGCAGCGCCTTCCAAACGCGCCTCGTCGATACTGACCAGCAGATCGCTCGATTGGCCAACCAACGGGTTACGAATGCGAAAGTGAGAAAGGTCACCAGCGACGATTGCAAATGGGCAAGGGGGAATGGCCAGCTTGGGCAGCAACGTTTGCCAATTCGGCCCGAGCTCCAGGCCTCCTTCGCCGACCACCAACCCGAACAATTTCAACTTAGCCAACAGTCGGGCGATAGCGGCACCGTTGTTAGGCGGCCCGAGCATGACGACGCGGTGCATCCGAGGCAGGACACCGCGAGGATCACCGGCGGATTGCAGATCACCAATCGCCCGGCGCAGTACGATGTTTCCCATGCTGTGACCGACAAAGCTGAGCGTGGCGACGGCCGGTAAGCCTTCGATCAAACGCCGCAGCGCCGCAGCGTCCGCCGAGATCGCTTGTCGCGTGCTGGCATAATCGAACCGAATGACGGTTGAGATACCTGATTGCACAATCGCTCGTTCGAGTTTCCGCATGCAGCGGCGAGTGCGAATGAGACCATGGAGCAAGATGGCGATGTGTTCAGAGGGGCCCTCATCGACCACATCACCCGCCAAGCGATTGAATTCGGCCAAGCATTCTTGCTCGGTCCCGCTAGCCCGGCGGGTGCCGCGTGGGCAGACGACTCGCCACGAATTGCCGATCGCATAAGATTGCAAACGATACTCACGTCGCCAAAGTTGGTCGGTCCAAAATTGGCTGCCGTCGGAAACCGGCGGATAAAACCTCCACTCGGGGGAGAACCACGACAGCATGCTGGGTATCTCTCAATCGTCTCGAATTATCGCATTTTGGCCTAAGTTTATTCATCTGGCGCTACTGAACGACGGATCAAACGTCGATCGATTGCGACCGGTACATCCGGTGCCCGACAACGGCGGCTGGGAGTATAACCTTGACACGTCAAACAAATCACGTCCACCATCCTTGTTCCCGTCGGATTATCACTTGAGTCACGATCGCAAGCCAAAGGTCGTCATCATTGGAGCAGGCCTGGCAGGGTTGAGTTGTGCCGTCCGCCTAACCGAGCGAGGCATTCGAACCATCGTACTGGAAGCGACCGATCGCGTCGGCGGCCGGGTGCGTTCGGATGTTGTCGATGGGTTCACGCTGGACCACGGATTCCAAGTTTTATTGACGGCCTATCCCGCGTGCCGCGAACTGCTCGATTACACGAAATTGCGATTACAGCCGTTTGAACCGGGGGCGTTGATTCGTCACGGCGGTTCATTCGCGATGTTGGGCGATCCATGGCGACGCCCCTTGCAAGCATTTCGAACTGCGTTTTGTCCCGTTGGCACACTTGGCGATAAACTGCGCGTGGCCAAACTGCGGCGTGATGCCAGTCGCGGGTCGCTCGACGATCTTTACACGCGGCCAGATGAGCCGACGCATTCCAGGCTCGGCCGGCTCGGCTTTACACCTGCATTCATCAACGAGTTCTTTCGGCCGTTTCTGGGCGGCGTGTTTCTCGATCCGCAACTGGAAACATCCAGCAGGATGATGGAGTTCGTGTTTCGCATGTTTGCTGCGGGCGATATAGCGGTACCCGCAGACGGAATGGGGGCGATCCCACGGCAATTGGCTGAATCATTGCCGCGCGGTTCGATCCGTTTCAACCAATCTGTTGAAGCGGTCGAGCAGGGTAAGATTTTTTTGACCGGCGGCGAATCGTTCGAACCAGCGGTGATCGTGGTCGCGACCGAAAGCACCGCTGCGGCCCAGATTGTGGGCGTTCCGCAACTCGAAGCCCCGTGGCGACACACGGTCAACCATTACTTCGCTGCCGACCGATCGCCCGACAACCGCAAAATGCTGATGCTCGCTGGCGACGAATACGATTTCGGCCAGCAGGAAAGTTCGTTAAAAGCCGAAGACCGCGTGATTTCCAACGTCGTCGTGATCAGCGACATTGCCCCCCCATACGCGCCGCCGGGCCGGACATTGGTTTCTGTTTCGACAACTCAGCCAGCCGGTTTCGACGTCAGTGGCGAGGGGTTGATTCCGGTGCGAAACCAATTGACCCGGTGGTTTGGCAAGCAAACGGCAAACTGGGAACATCTCCGCAGTTACTCGATTCCGTATGCCCTTCCGGTACAATCGCTCAGCAACATCACCCCGCCGCTGGCCAATGGAAATATCATTCTCTGCGGCGACTATTGTGAAACGCCATCGATTCAAGGGGCCATGAACAGCGGGCTGCGTGCAGCCGAAATCGCTCAATCGCTGTAGTCTTTCGTCCCTCTTTGGCCGCAGGATTAACCTTAATTTCCATGTTATCGCAAGACTTGTAAAAGGCTTTTTGCATGACTGACCTCCCAACTCCGTTGGCCATCAATCCTTCCCGATCCATCGTCATGGGGATCGCAAAACGATGGGTCGTCGTCGCTTTTATCGTTGCCTGTTTGCCCAGGCCGGCTAGATCCGAGGAGTTGAACCGGAAGCCGGAATTAAGCCGCGACAGTCAAACGGAAACAGATCGAATCACCGCCTTGGAGTCGAGATTGCGAGCCGACATGGCCTACTTGGCTAGCGATGAATTGGCTGGCCGCGATACAGGCAGTGAAGGTTTGGAGCTGGCCGCAAAGTACATCGCCCAATCATTCGCCGACGCCGGATTGAAAACTGATTTGTTTGAGGGCAAATCGTTTCAAACCTTCAAAATTCCGATGGGCGTCACGCTCGGTGATGAAGCCAAAAATAGCTTGACGATTCTCGGCCGAACCGACGCTTTGACCTCGGCCAGCGAAAAACCAGTGGAAGCAGTCGATGAAACGACAGACAAGCCAGATAATCGCTCGAGGATTACCGGTAACTTGGGGAAAACCTTTCAACCGCTGGGACTGGGTGCCACCGCAAAGGTCCAAGGCCCTGTTGTTTTTGCCGGCTACGGCATCACTGCGCCAGAGCTGGCCTACGATGATTACGCATCCGTCAAGGCACGAGGTGCTGTTGTCATCATTTTGCGAAAAGAGCCCCAGGGGACCGAAGCCGATAAACGCTTTGACGGTGTACGAAACACGCGGCATGCCTACTTTGAATCAAAGATTCGCAATGCTGCGGACCAGGGTGCAATCGGTGTTTTATTGGTCAACGATCCGGTTTCGATCGCTCAGTCGGTGCAAGCGATCGACCGCCGAATCGCGTCGGAAACCGGGTCAATTTCCGAGATCCAAAAGCAGTTGAGCCTACTGCCGGCCGAAGCGGAAAACATCCGAAAGCGGCAAGAGGCGAGAATCGGCGAAATCAACTCGATGATCGACGACCTGAAACGTCAACGCGAAATCGCCAGCGAAGGGTTGATGAATATCGGCGATGCGGGCGAGAAAACCATTGTGGATGGGTTGCCCGTTGCCAGCATTTCGTGGTCGCTGGCGTCGGGGTTGCTCGAATCTGCGTCAGGTCAAACGCTGGATGCAGTCAAACGGGCAATCGACGATTCCGTCTCGCCCAGGAGCATCGACTTGAAGGCCGATGGCGAGCTGCAGACGGCCCTGTCACCTGCTGAAGTCGCCACCAGCAACGTCTTGGGCCTGCTGCCGGGCCGCGGCACGCTGGCGGGCGAAACGATCGTCGTTGGTGCCCACTACGACCACGTCGGTATGGGCGGCCCCGGATCGTTGGCTCCGGGAACCATCGCGATACACAACGGTGCGGACGACAATGCCAGTGGCGCATCGGTTCTGCTGAGCAGCGTGCATCGAATTGCTGAGTTGCTCGATGGCGCCGAAAACCATCGGCAAGTGCTGTTTATCGCCTTCACAGCGGAAGAACGTGGCTTACTGGGCAGCGAACATTACGTCAATTATCCACGATTTCCGCTCGAGAAAACCGTTGCCATGATCAATCTGGACATGGTTGGCCGGTTGCGAAACAACGATTTAACCGTCTATGGGATCGGCACCTCGTCCCAGTTCGATCCGCTGGTCGAACGAGCCAATCAGAAAACAGGATTCCAACTGTTCAAGGTGACCAGCGGTTACGGCCCGAGCGACCATCAGTCGTTCTATACCCGAAAAATACCTGTTCTGTTCTTCTTCACGGGCCTGCATTCGGACTATCACCGGCCAAGCGATAAAATTGACAAAATCAACTTCAACGGCATGGCTCGCATAACCGATATCACTTCTGCGGTAGTTTCCGAACTGGCGATTGTGGCCCAGCGTCCCGACTACGCGACGACGGATCGAGACGTCAAAATTCGCCAGCAGAGGCAGGTGTTTTTGGGCGTTTCGCTGCAGGAAGCCTTTGATCGCGACGGCGAAAAGGCTGAGCCAGACGCTGAAGGCGACCAACCCGCTGGCGCGACCGTATCGGCAGTTTCCGTCGGCAGCCCGGCAGAAACGGCCGGTGTTCGCCCGAACGACCGCTTGATGAAAATAAACGGGATTTCGATTCGTTCATTATCGGACGTAATCGAAATGGTTGGCCAGCGGGAAGAGAACGATCAATTAATCATTGAATTGCAACGGGGCACAGAAAAGATCACCACATCGGCGACACTCAAGTTGCGTCCGGAACAATGATCGGAAAACGAACCTTCCAAAAGCAGTTCTCCGTGTCGGAAAAATGCCAATTTACGGTAAGAATCAGGTGAAATCGGTCTTTACCGCAAGAAAGATTTTTTGGAACAATCACGACTGTCAAATCGAATCCTGTAACCTTTAACGGCAATGCAGGTTTGATCAGTGCAAATACAACGGTCGCCCGGATGCGCGGCCGAAGACTTAAATCGGGTTGCATCACCAACGCAAGGAGTAGCGGAAGTGCGAGTTTTTGGG
>DNWZ01000623.1:0-9872 GCA_003506095.1 Planctomycetaceae bacterium
TGTCTCGGCCCGCCCAGAAACGTCCAACCAAAAATCTGCTCAGCACGAATCGTCCGGCCAAATCGATCACATGCTGATTGAGGATCGGTTGTTCCCACCGTCGGAATCGTTCACTCGCGACGCAGTGATTTCGACGAAGGCACAGTATGAGGAACTTTACAAGGCCGCCAAAGACGACCCGGATCGATTTTGGCGGAAGGAAGCCAACGAAAACCTGCATTNNTGGTTTGTCGGCGGCAAGACGAACGCCAGTTATAACTGTTTGGACGCACAGGTCGCCGCCGGTCGTGGTGACAAAACTGCGATTCTGTGGGAAGGCGAACCTGGCGATACGCGAACGCTGACCTATTCAGACCTGTTGGCTGAGGTTTGCAAATGCGCCGCGGCTCTTCGGTCGTTGGGTGTTGCGCAAGGCGATGTGGTCAGCATCTACATGCCGATGACGCCCGAATTGCCGATTGCGATGCTCGCCTGTGCTCGCATTGGCGCTATTCACAGCGTCATTTTTGCCGGGTTCAGCGCTGACGCGATTGCCGATCGAAACAACGACGCTTCGGCCAAGTTGTTGATCACCGCAGACGGCCTGTATCGCCGCGGTAAAGTACTGAAGTTAAAAGATACGGTCGATGAATCGCTCGACAAATCACCGACCGTTAAAACCTGTTTGGTGTTGCGACGCATTGGTGATTCGATCACAACGTCGATGAAATCCGGGCGAGATGTATGGTGGCACGATGTGGTCGATTCCCAGGACGCATCCTTAGCGGCCGAACCACTGGACAGCGAAGCACCGCTGTTCATTCTCTATACATCAGGTAGCACCGGAAAACCGAAAGGGATTTTGCACACGACTGCGGGATACAACTTATGGGCCAAGAAAACCTTTCAATGGGTGTTCGATCATCGCGAAAGCGATATCTATTGGTGCACTGCGGATTGTGGCTGGATAACAGGACATAGCTATTTTGTTTACGGACCTTTGTCTGCCGGTGCGACTTGTTTGATGTATGAAGGTGCGCCCAACCAACCGGCGGAAGATCGTTTCTGGGACCTGATCGAAAAGTATAAGGTTACGATTCTTTATACCGCCCCAACCGCGATTCGGACGTTCATCAAATGGGGCGACCATCATGTCGAAAAACACGATTTGTCCAGCCTCAGGTTGTTGGGCAGTGTCGGCGAAGGGATCAACCCCGAAGCTTGGATGTGGTATCACGAAAAGATTGGTGGCGGGCGATGTCCGATTGTCGACACGTGGTGGCAAACGGAAACCGGTGGGATCATGATGAGCCCCTTGCCTGGAATTACCGCAACCAAACCCGGATCGTGCACCCAACCATTGCCCGGCGTTGTGCCTACGGTTTTTGATGAATCGAAACAGTTGATCGAAGGCGATCATGGTGGCATGCTGTGCATCGGCCAACCGTGGCCAGGCATGTTGCGAGGGATTTGGGGTGACCCACAGCGATATGCAGATCAGTACTGGTCGATGATTCCGGGGCAATATTTGACGGGAGATAACGCGAGACGTGATCCCGACGGTTATTACTGGATCATGGGGCGAATCGATGACGTGATCAACGTTTCGGGCCACCGATTGAGCACGATCGAAGTCGAAAGCGCCCTGGTCGCGCACGAAGCGGTCTGCGAGGCGGCGGCGGTCGGGCGACCGGATGATGTGAAGGGGCAAGCGATTGCGGTGTTCGTGACGATTCGCGATCGCGAGGCAACCGAAGAATTGCGACAAGAATTGCGCCAGCATGTTCGCAAGTTGATCGGTGCGCTCGCTCAGCCCGACGATATCCGTTTTACCGCAGCGTTGCCCAAAACTCGCAGTGGCAAAATCATGCGGCGACTGTTGCGCGACATCGCTGCGGGTAAGGAATCAGCCGGTGACACGTCAACGCTGGAAGATTATTCGATCTTGGCAAAGCTGAGAGAAGAAGAGACCTGATCAAGTGAGAGCCGATCTTGACCTTGGGGCACTGCGAATCGTACAGGATAGGCGGGCAGGTGTTTGATGACCTGTGGCAACCGATACTGGCGGCTTTGTGCAACCTGGCGAATGAGAAATGGACCGCAAAAAATCGTTCTTTTCTTGCGTGGCCGCCATCGCTTTGTTCGTCGCCTGTGCGGGTTGTAATCCGCTAGCACCGCGCCCGATTTTGCACTCGGGTTATCGTGTTCCGCCTGAATTAATCGCTGACGCCGGGCCGGTAATCGAGCGTGGCAAACCGCGACCGATCATCGATTGCATCGGCTGGGTTTTCGGGATTCCCGGGCGATTGCTGCTGTGGGATCCGCGGATCGACAACCACAAGATCTCCGAGAATACCGAATCCGTGGTCGCCCAGTACATCGCTGAAAACGATTTGCATCACGTCAAAGTGCGGCTCAATCAGTACGCACCGATCGACGATTGGCATCGACTACGAAAGAACAAAACAGTCGGCTGGCCGTACCGATACACATTGGGTGTGCTATCACTGGCCGGTGAAACGCTTTTGCCGGGACGAATCGTTGGCGGCGACCATTTCAATCCCTTCACATCGACAGTTCATGTCTACAGCGACGTGCCAGCGATCGGCTTGCACGAAGCGGCTCATGCCAAGGACTTTTCACGGCGTGATTATCCAGGCACGTACGCGTTGGTTTACCTGTTGCCGATCGTGCCGTTGTGGCATGAAAAAATCGCGACCGGAGACGTCGTCGATTATGCGTTGAAAACCGAGGACGAGCATTTGATTCGGGAAACCTACCGAGTGCTCTATCCGGCTTACGGAACTTACGTTGGCGGGGCGGCGAGCTGGGTGCTGCCTGATTATGCTGATCCGCTGTACTTCGGTGCCGTTTTGTTGGGCCACGCGGCGGCACATCACCACAGTTACGAAGTACCCGAGCGTTTGATTCATTGGAAAACCGACAGCAATATCGGGCACGAGAAACGTTTCCCCGGCGATGTGGCCGGCACCAACGGGGTCGAACTGGTCGCTCCAATTGAATCGTTCGACCAGCAGCCGCTGTTAGGCGAGCAATTGAAATGGTGACCGTGGTGAATGGCATGTGAATCATGGCAAGCCCAAACGATCGCTTGGATGCTTAAGCTTCTGTTGCTCGATCACGAGCGTGAGGAATCCCACCCAAAACGGATTCCGCTGATTTGACGTGGCGAGAAAGCCGCGAACTTTAAACAATCGCCTGTGTCTACCCAGTCCGTCCAACCGTTACGGACGACGCCTTCACTTACTCCCTAGATCATGCCGCCGACCGCTACGATTGCTCAACCCACCTCCGCACCATCCTCGGATTCGATCGGCGATACGTCAGCGGGATTTGCCCCATCCAGCGGTTCAGGCGCTTTCGACCAAGGGACGATCGAGCAGAGCTTGAACCAAACGCTGGACGTATGTTTGATTCGACTCGATGCAATCGGTTCAGATTCCACCGTTGGTGGCGTGTCCGATTTAGAGCGACAAGAGGAGCTGGCGGCACCCAGCGGCTCGGGCGTCGATTGGCTGAGCGACACCAGCAGTTCGGATCAGGCGATTTCGCAATCCCGACAACTTCGCCCAGCGGTCACGCGTTCGAACTTGCGGGCCAGCATGGCGGATGGTGCGACGTTCGGCGTGATGGTCGGAGTCGGCGAAAGTTATTTAGCGGCGTTCGCGTTGGCGGTCGGATTGGGCGAGATTTCGGCCGGCTTGGTGTCGAGCGTTCCGCTGTTGGTTGGCGGTATTTTACAGTTGATTTCGCTGCGCGCGGTTGCTTGGTTTGGCAGCGAAAAGCGCTGGATCCTGTTCTGTGCAACGCTGCAGGGATTGAGTTTCTTTCCGTTGGTATGGGCCGCGCTATCGGGATCGATCACGCTGGTTCCGCTGCTGGCGATCGCATCGCTGTATTGGGCCGGTGGATTGGCCAGCGGCCCGCCATGGAACACCTGGATGGAGTCGATCGTGCCGGCGCGGATTCGCCCCAGCTACTTCGCCCGCCGCACGCGAATGTCGCAGATTTGCACGCTGCTCGGTCTAGTCGCTGGCGGTACAATGCTGCAGTGGGCCGACAATCGCGGCTACACATTGATCGGATTCGCAACAATTTTCGCGACCGCAGCGTTGTTTCGCATTTGGTCGGTATCTTGGCTGGCCCGACACAAAACGCCCGATTCCCACACCGCGGGGCTAAACCTGCGCCGACCGATGGTATCGCAACCGGAAGTTGCCAGTGAGCCAGAAATCCAGCCAACGGTCGTTGACGTTGAGAAATCAATCAATCGCAAATCGGCTAAAAAAAGCGGCGAATCGAGCGTGGGGATCTCTGGCGTCCGGCTGCTCAGCTACTTGGTCGCCGTGCAATTGATGGTACAGATTTCCGGCCCTTATTTCGCGCCATATATGTTGAAACAGCTCGAGTTTTCCTACTCGCAGTTTGTCACGATCCTGGCCGTCGGCTTTCTGTCCAAGATCATCGCCCTTTCGTTCTGGGGACGATTCACGCGGCGTTACGGCGCGAAACGGCTGTTGTGGACAGGCGGCGTGGGACTTGTCCCGCTCTCGGCCCTGTGGATCATTTCCGACAACATGTACCAACTAGCGCTGGTGCAATCGCTCTCAGGCATCATGTGGGCAGCGTACGAACTGGGCTTCTTCCTGATGTTTTTCGAGACCTTGCCGATCGAAAAGCGGACGCGAATGTTGACCTATTACAACCTAGCCAGCATGATCGCACTGTGCAGCGGTGCATTCATCGGTGCGGCAATGCTGCAATTCTTGGGTGGTGATCAAGCGGCTTACTGGGTCTTGTTTGGCGTTTCGTCGATCGGACGTTTCTTGGCATTGGGACTGCTGTTCGGTGCCCAGCTTCGAACAATTACGCCAATTCACGTCTGTTTACGGGTTTTGGGGGTTCGTTTGTCAACTTCGACCGTCGATTCGCCAATCCTTAGCACATTGGAAGACCGCCCCCGTGATCCGTCGGCATAGGTTTTGGTAAGATCGATGTTCAAGTGCCCGAGCGATGGCCCGGGCAACCACTTCTCAACCATTGAACACCCAGTTTTCTGATGGACATGCGCAACACCGTCGCCCTCATTCTTGGTGGCGGCCGAGGGACTCGACTCTTTCCACTTACAAAAATTCGTGCCAAGCCAGCAGTCCCGCTGGCTGGCAAGTATCGGCTGATCGACATACCGATCAGCAACTGCATCAACAGCGGTGTCAATCGCATTTATGTTTTGACGCAGTTTTTGTCGGTCTCGCTGCACCGCCACCTCCGCCAGACCTATCGATTCGACCATTTTTATGGCGGCTTCGTCGAACTGTTGGCCGCCCAGCAAACGGTTGATGAAGGTACCGATTGGTATCAGGGAACGGCCGATGCGGTCCGCAAAAACATCCGTTACATCGAACAACGCTGGGTCGATCACGTGCTGATCCTCTCAGGCGACCAACTTTATCGGATGAACTTCGAAGACATGATGCGAACGCATGTCGAGTCGGGTGCTGCGGTAACGATCGCCGGGATTCCGGTCCAGCGAAAAGATGCTTCGGCGCTGGGGATCATGAAAGTGGACGACACCGGCCGCGTGATCGGATTCGTCGAAAAACCAAAGACAGAAGAGCAATTGGCCGAAGTCCGTACCGATCCGGCCTGGATTGACGCTCACGGAATCCCGTCCGAAGGCCGCGATTGCTTGGCCAGTATGGGTTTGTACATCTTCAATCGCGACGTCATGGTCGATCTGCTGACCCACACCGATTACGAGGATTTCGGCAAAGAAGTATTCCCCGCTGCGATCGCCAATCACAAAGTGCAACTGCACCTGTTCGACGGCTATTGGGAAGACATCGGAACGATTCGCGCGTTTTACGAAGCAAACCTCAGCCTCGCTCGCAAGTCGCCGCCGTTTGACTTTAGCGACAGCCGCGCACCGGTTTACAGCCGTGCACGATTCTTGCCACCGACCGTTGTCGAGGACGCCAAAATCACCGGTTCGCTTGTCGCCGACGGTTGCCAAATCGGTCGCGGTACCGTGATCGAAAACAGCGTGATCGGTTTGCGAACCGTCATTGGCGATAATGTCACGATCCGCAATACGGTCATCATGGGTGCCGATTATCGCGAATCCAAAGAAGATCTCGCCCCGGGCCAAATGCCGATCGGAATTGGCGATAGCAGCGTGATCGAAGGAACATTGTTGGACAAAAATTGTCGGATCGGCAAAAACGTTCGCATCACCAACGCAGCTCAGATCGAAAACCAGGGCGAGGACGAGCCGATGCAGGTTCGCGACGGTATTCCGATCGTGATCAAAGACGGAGTGATTCCAGACGGCTTCACTTTCTAAGCAATCCCGCGATTTTTTCCGCCGCATGAACTTTGCTGGGTTGCCGATGCGATCCGGCGGGTTCATGCGGTGTTTTCAGGCGTTGATTAAGTTGATGAAATCACCAGAACGCTTCGCCGTTGGTTAAAATGAATCGCCTGCCTAGCCGCTTCTCGACCAGGAATCGCTCGATGAAACCTTTTTCTTATCTACGATCTTTGCTCACCGTTGTCACGATTGCGACGATGGCGGCAATCGCCCAACCGGCATTTGCTGAACTGACGGCTGCGCAAAAGAAAGCGGTCGCTGAAATCGCTCAACAACTCCGCGACGCTGAATCGCTTTACCAGGCGGGCAACTATGCCGAATCCGGCAAGAAACTAGATGCGATGGTCGACGCGATCGATAAATTCATTGCCAAGGGAGGCCCCGATGCATTTGATGCGGTCACGAAAGCATTTCCGAGAATCGTCCACAACCACGCCCTCTTGGAACTGGAAGGCGTGACGTTAAAACCATTCGTCCAGCCGGAACGACCCGATGCGGCCAAAGCGGCTCAGATGAAGGCCGAAGCGAAAGCGAAACCGGCCGCCGAGCCACGCCCGACAACGCGAACCCGCCGTCCGATGCCCGAACCGGCCGCCGCCGCAGGCCCGAGTTTTGTCAGCCAAATTGCGCCGATCCTGGTTCAGCGATGCGGATCGTGCCACATCAATAACTCACGCGGCGACTTCAACATGGCGACCTTTGCGATGCTGGCCAAAGGGCCGCCCGCGGGCACCGTCGTGTTTCCCGGCGATGTGGTCGCCAGCCGGTTGATCGAGTCGATCGAGACTGGCGATATGCCTCGCGGCGGTGGCAAAGTCTCGCCCGCCGAATTGCAATTGTTGAAAGATTGGGTATTGGCCGGTGCGAAATACGATGCCCCATCGCCGATGATTCCTCTGGCGGCTCTGGCTGCGAATGCACCGGCAGGTGCAGCCACCGCACCGATGGCCGCAGAACCACCCAAAGATCCATCGCTGCGCGCCGCAACGGGCAGCGAAACGGTCAGCTTTGCCAGAGACATCGCTCCCATCCTGTTGGCGAACTGCAACGGTTGCCACATCGATGCGATGCAGGTTCGCGGCGGTTTGCGAATGGACTCCTTCGCGGCGCTGATGCGAGGCGGCGATAGCGGCGAAATCGTGCTGCCATCTCGTGCGGCGGCGAGCTTGCTGGTCAAAAAAATCAAAGGGGAAGAGGGCGACAGGATGCCCGCCGGTGGTCGACCGCCACTTACCGATGCTCAAATCACGCTGATCTCAAAATGGATCGAAGAAAACGCTACGCTCGACGCACCCGACAAAGACCAGCCGCTCGCCGTGATGGCCTCGCAGGCTTGGGCCAATGCAGCAACTCCGGAACAACTGAGCGAGCGACGGGCGGAAATGGCTCGCAAAAACATGACGCTGATTGGGTCAACATCGAGCAAGGTGATCGAACAACCGGTCGACCCGTTTTTCGTGATCGGCGACGTCGGCGAAGGGACCGCAAAGGCGGTTGCCGACGCTGCCAAACGTGCGATGGCCAAGATCAAGCAGACTGTCGATGCGTCGACCATTCGCGGCAATGTAACCATCTATGTGATGCCAAAACGTTATAACTACAGCGAGTTCGCTCAAATGGCCGAGCGACGCAGCTTGCCATCGGATTGGCAAAGCCATTGGCGATACGACGGCGTCGATGCCTACATTGCCCTGATCGCTTCATCAACCGACAGCGATGATATTTTAGAAGCGAAATTGGCGGGACCGATGGCAAGTTTGGCCGTGGCAACGCGGGGGACCGATGTTCCGCGATGGTTTGCCGAAGGCGTCGGCCGAGCCGTGACGGCTAAGTTATACGCCAGGGAATACGCTGCGGTCGAAAATTGGAACAGTGGCGTTTTACCAGCGGCATCGGCTATGAAGGATGGCAACCAATTGGTCAAGAACGACCTAGCGCCCGAGCAGGCCGACTTAATCGGCTATGGCATCGCCGCTGCGATCCTCAAGGGCCAGCGCCGCCAGTACGACGCATTGATCAAAGGGCTCGAAAAAGCGAAGTTCGAACAAGCATTTACTGCCGCACTGGGAGCCTCGCCGGCAGCCTATGCCGATCGCTGGAAACCCTACGCCGCCGCAGGCCTGGAAGGTCGCAAACGCTGATCGATCACGCCTAAGAAAACCAATCCATCGATTTGTATCTTGCTTCCGCTCAAACGACGATACGCTATCGAGCCGATCCCGAATCTGCATGGCGGAATATCTGTAAAACGGTTACTCCGTCATGTCTGATCTTTTGTACGGTGCGCCTGCCCTTGGCCTTTGTCACTATGGTTCAAGGGCCATTCGTATTGATTCCTCTTTCCATCGCTGTTTCGATTACTGTCTGCGTCGACGTTGCTTACACAGAGGTTGCAAGAGATCAATATCCGCCGAACGGCATGCATTGCCCGAATACTCCGCCGACCTCCTAAGCTTTTTTCCGCAAGTCACTTGCTGGGCATCGCGTAGCGTATTGCCGGTGCATAAGACATCGACAAAACCTTCTTACGATCGAGCGTGTGTTTGATCGCCATGTCGAGACTTGCGGCCAACGCAACCATGCGTTTCACCTTGGCGCGCCGATAGAGCCCATGTTTCCAGCAGAACATCCTATATCGCCCGACATGCCTAACCGAAATACTAAAAACCAACGCCAGCACCCGTGTGTCGGACATTGTATGCTCGGCCGCGAGACAAACCTTTATCAGAAAAATGAATGAAGCGGTCGCTTGATTCGGGGCTAGTCGCAGTTGGTTCCGACAATACCCGTGCGAATACCCAGCGGGTCCTGGAAGAAACGGCGACAATCAAAATTCGCATAGGCTTTCAATGTACTGCGCAGTGCCATCACGGTACCATGAATCGAGTTGAGCCTGGTTTTTTAATTGTTGGCCACGGCGTTGATCGGTTATCAGGAATTGAGATGACACATCGTGCAGCGTCGTCATGTCGCCCCAAAGTTTCTCAAACTGTGCAACAGGGAAAACATCTTCTTGAGCATGCCCCCAGCGTTTCTTCACATCCTTAATCGTGACATAGGTTGGCAATCGCAGAGCGAACCGACGGATGGCGGTATCGACCTTCTCGGTGTCGTCAAGGTCCGCGCGGACCAGCGAAAACGCAGTAAGCAACCGATCGATATCGATCCAGGTGGTCATGGAGTTGTAGTAAGAAAGCGAAAACTCGGCTTGTTCATTCGGCATCGCTAAACCTTCGACCAAACGTGGTGTGCCGCCGACAATCGCTAGTCCACCGCCACGATCTTCCAGTCGACGCGGGATCACTTCGAAACTGAGCGTCGAACCGCCTGCGATGTGTTGTCCCAGAAATTTTGGGTCAACCGTCGCACCGAGCGTATCGATGTTGTGCAGCATCAGATACTTTAATCCGCTGTGATCTTGCAACATGCTTTGCAAAGATCCACTTCTCAGTAAATTGGGAATCTCATACCAATGTCCGACCGGATGAATGCACTGCGACGG
>DNWZ01000623.1:9889-10562 GCA_003506095.1 Planctomycetaceae bacterium
GCACGTCCGCTTTCGCGAACCTTTTGTTGCTGTTCATCCAAAATCTGTTGTGCGGTTTCTTCCCATAAGAATGTCAAATCGCGAACCATCGGAATCATCCGCAAGCCGACACTTCGGCCGGTCGAGACGTAGACCGAATCACACATACCAAAATGATCGTTGGCCTGCAGGAATCGGCGGATCGGTTCATCCGTCAAATGGCTGGTTGTGATCACATGCGGAATCACGCCAGAGGCGGTTTGCCGGGACAGGCGATTTTTCGCTAAGTGGACCTCAATGAACGATCGGTGCCGCCCGGCAAAACGGTGAAATGGATGCAACGCCTTGCAAACGCCTGCGCCTTGGGTCCAGCGACTGCCCACTCCGGCCGCCAAAGTGACGATCGCGACTTCGCCTCGTCGTAATGATTCCCGTCCGGTCGCGATTAAATCATGATCATCAGCACGACGCAAATCGATCACATCGTCGGGCGTTACGTCGGTGATCGGTGTGTTATTAGAGAGGCGATTTTGTGCCAAGCCGATTCGACCGCTGCGCAGGTCGCTGCGGATCTGTTCGTGTTGTTGGCGATCAAAGCCGCACTGGGCCAACAAAGATTGCAATCCCGACCGGCGCGGCCCCGTGACTTCGGGTTCAGGCAAAACGCTTGCTAGCAGCAGGTTTGCCGTCTTAT
>DNWZ01000037.1 GCA_003506095.1 Planctomycetaceae bacterium
GACTAAAGTCGGTACACCAGCGTGCGCGGTCGCCGACTGAGGGCGGTACTTAAGCGTGCGCGGTCGCCGATGGTTTCCACCCGCTTAAGTGCTCCAGCAAACGAATCTTATAAATCGATTGATGGTTTTTTTGTTTGCACTTGCCTTGCACTCCTGTGCAACACTATACCCCTAGTGACCACAAGAACATTCTCAAGAGCGAGGGATGCAAACCCTCCTGATAAAGCGATTCCTTAGCTGTTTCGCCAAAATCCACATCATGATTTAGCGGTAATTGAGATGCCTGAGAGCAGGCATATTGGAATTGATTTCCAACTGATTGGCACCTTGTTAGACAACCCATTGGAACGATCCATTGAACGGACGCGTCAAGCGTCGGTCGTCAAAGCGCATCTGCATGGGTGCGATGGTCATTGTGAGCAGCCTCGGCTGCCGCATCGACTCGGATATTAAACGACGATCGATCGATGAACTTTACGGCGATGCGATGGCAGCCGCTGCGGTTAGACCCGCTGCGGTTCAGCCGGCATTTCGTTCCGTAAACAGTGGGCATCTGCTGGACGAAACCCCATTGGTTGACGCAGTCAATGTTCAAGACGGCCCCGCCATCTCTGTCCATCCGCTTCGCGATGCGAGTGGTGCTGGACGCCCCAAAGAATGGGTCGAAGATTGGATTCGTAACGATGGCGGCCAAGGCGATTCGCTTTCAACCGACGCCCCCGAGTCCGAAGTCAAAACAGACAGTTCCGCATTACCCGTCCTAAGTGGCCCGATCGCACGGGCACCGCAATGGGCAACGCTGCCTGCAGTCGATCCGATTGTTCTGGTCGGCAACGAAGACGCTGCGACCAAGACTTCCAGTGGCTTTCAAATCGAGCCGTTGGATCCGAAGACAAGTTCGAAACCACTTCCGTCGCGAATCCCAACACCGTTGGTTTCGTCTTCATCAAAGCCCAATGTCGATGCTTCGACCCTTCGAATGACGGACATGTTCGACCAAACGGACATCTACGAAGTGATCCAAATCTTGTCCACGCACTTCAAGGTTCCCATCGTTGCAGATGACACGATCGGTGGGTTGATAACAGCAACGATCGAAGACGAGACGCTCGATGCGATTTTAACCAAAATCCTTCTACCGCTCGGGTTGATCCATGCCCAACACGAGGGCCGGTATATCATCGCACCGCCCGACCCAGGTTCGCCGCTGTTCACATACATTGCAAAACGCACAACGTATTCTCCGTCCAACCACAACGTCGCTTCGTTGGTGATGCTGCTTCCATCGCGGTATCGCAACTTCATTCAGACGTCGCCGGAGCGGAACATCGCGGTGATCGAAGCGCCCGATCGTCTGTTGAAGGAAATCACGACTCGGTTAGTCGAACTCGACACCCCGATCGGCCAAGTTGAACTCGAGGCGATTGTGTGTGTGGTTTCGCCCGATAGCGGTTTTCGCTTCGGTTTGGATTGGAACCACGTTGTCGGGGTTAACGACGCCCAGTCATTGAAGATCGGTTTAGCCGGATTGGCCATGTCAGGCTCGGCCAGCAAGAACGGGATTCAGGATGCCTTTTCAGACTTCGCGGTCACATCGGCCTTCATGCGTTTGCTGGCTCAAGAGGGCTACATCACCATTCGAGCGGCCCCTCGGGTCACCGCTCGCGACGGCGAGAAAGCGTCGATCTCTCTGAACCGCGAGACGTTCTTTAGCCTTCAACCGGATGCCTCGAACGTCTTCTTTCGACAAGATGTTCAGAAAGTGGAAGCGGGGATTTCGCTGGAGATCGTACCAAGAATCCATGGCGACATGATCGCCGTCGAGATCGCAAAGGCGGAAGTGAGCGAAGATATTCGAAGCAGCAGCAATGCAGACGTGTCTTCAAACCCATTTCCAATTATCAATCGCCGCGTCGTATCGACAAAAGTGAATGTTCGCGACGGCAATACAATCGTTATAGGTGGACTTGTCCAACGCCAAACGGTCGACAAGATCAATCGTGTGCCAGGTTTGAGTGGCCTGCCCGGCATCGGCAAGCTATTTCAAACGGTCGAGAAACAGGAACAAGATGTCGAAGTCGCGGTCTTCATTTCGCCGCGAATCGTACCAATGGACCCAAATATCTGCTTGCCGTGACGAAACATTCCGCATCAATCTTGTGATATTGCTGCTAGGTTTCAAAGTATCGACGCCTGGCAGTGTCGACAACGCTTACCCTCGCCTGCATTGCTAGCATATCAAAAGCCTGCCCGAAAACGATTATCTGCGTTGGCGTCAGCCGCGATTCTTTATGGTTTTAGGAAAGGTTCTTGAAAATCGAGTCGCTCACCATTGATAGAAATCGCCAAAGCCATGCTCCGTCGAATCGCTCCCGTTATTTTCGCTGCCCTCTCCTTCAGTAGCATTGCGTTCGTTGAAAGCACCGCAGACGCACAGCAGACCCCGCGTCCTGGGCGAACGGCTTTGTCCCAACCGACAAACGATGCCCAAAATCCTGACGCGGCGGGACAAGTTGGTACCGATGGTAAAGCGGTCAACATCCAAGAGACCTTTCAGTCAGCGTTCTTAATCGAACCGCTCGTCCAGCGGTTGTCTGGCCGCAGCGGTACGACGCTAAGCTTTAAGTTTAAACTTGAATCGTTGAATCGCGAGACGCGAATTGACATCCTGCCGGTTGGGCTTAAACAAGAAATCACGGGACGAATCTCGGTTGACCAAAGCAAAGAAATCAGCAGCAATGTGCTGCGACTGTTAACCCCCAATGCAATGACGCTGCTGCCCGGCGTCACTTCGTTCATTGAAGGTGTTGTTCAGATTCCGCGTGGCGATTCAGAGTTTCACACACTCGGATTATTGATTCGCGAAGTTGGCCAAGAGAACAACCTGAAGCCGACGGTTGACGCCGCCGGTAATGTACAAACCAAAGCAGGTTTGCAGATCACCACTCAATATTTGCTGCGCATCGACCTGTTGGTCGAAGGTGTTCGTGGTGGCCAAGCTGCTCAAATCATCCTTGACGACCTTAAACTGTCGCCCTTCCGAGGCCGCCCCCAGTTGAATCTGATTGCGACGAATCCGACGGCGTCGGCTGTCGAGTTTGAAATGCGGGCTCGCTTACGGCGGTCGGCAAATGATCGTTCCTTCCAACCGCTGCGTCTCAATATGCCGATTCGCAACGACATGGAAACGGAGGAAAAGTTCGTCGGACGCTTGCTGCCCAAAAGTCGTGTGCGGATGCAAGGGCTGTTGCCCGAAGCGATCGCGTCGGGCGATTACGAAGTCGATCTGGATATTCTAGTCGCCGGTCGCACTGCGAAAAAACAAACGCTGTCAATCAAAGTGAATGCCGCCGACTTCCCGGCGCAAGACGTGATCATCAGCCAAGCGGCCGAAGGTCTGATGATTGCTCCGGCGCAAATCGAACTGGCGCAAACGCGGGGAGGCGTTCGTCGTGTATCACTTTCGCTGACCAACAATTCGCGAAACTCCAAATCGATCGACCTTTCGGCTGTGGATCGAAGCGGCCAACAGTTGACGGGCGTTACGATCCAGCCCAGCCAAGTTTCGTTGCCACCGGGCAGCAATCGGAAACTGTCAATCATCATGAAGGGCAGCAGCGGAACCTCATTGTCGGTTGAATACGGTTCGCTTCGCGTGGTCACCCAATCGGATGAACGCGATTTTACCGAATCAAAAGAACTGCCACTTGCGCTGGTTTATAAAAACCTGCGAGCCACTGAGGTGTCGGTCGAGCCGGTGGTCTGGGATCCGGGCGACGACCTAGCGCCGCGATTTCGTACGCTGATCCGAAACATTGGCGAGTCGCACTTGCCCGTTGACGCTCGATTGTCGATCAACGGCAGTTCAGGTTTTCGCGACACGCTTCACGGTGGGTTTGGCAAATGGTTAATGCCAGGCGAATCGATGTGGATCAATTTTGCCGTCGAAAAACCGCTGCCGCCAGGCGATTATGTGTTGAGGTTCGAAATGCAAACGGGAACGCAGCCGATTTCCACAAGCCAAACGTTCCAAGTCACTGACCTCGTCACCGCGTCGCGATAATCAAGACGCTTGTGATCTCTTTGCCTTCTTGGCAAGGATCCGCCTGCCAAACTTGCCGACACCACCGACCGTTGCGATTCCCAGAATCAATACCAACGAAGAAGGTTCGGGAACTGCGGTCAGCGAATTTATTGAAACATCATAGTTGCCCTTTGCTTCTTCCCAGCGAAAGAGCAGGAATTTGTCGTCTTGCCAAGGCAATAAGTTTCCATCGCCCGAGAAGATTTGTCCATTTGCAGATCCTGGCAAAACTGCGGTTTTGCTGTTGCCTGGATTGCCATTGTCAAGCGCAACTCGGGCGAATACTCGACCACCCAAGTTCGACGTGCCCGCCACGTGACCGACATAGCTGAATGCGATGTCGTCACGCTTAAAGTCGAATCCGCGGATTGTTACGTCTGACTCTATCCACAACGCCTGGAATGAGCGATCAGTGCCTGGAAACGGTTGGCCTGCTGTTAAATCCAGAAACAGGTGTGATTTAACCCAACTAACAGCCAAGAATGATCCAGGAATGTGCTGCGCTGTAATTCGATTGGGTAAGCCATCCGCGAAAAAAAAGTCGTCCCAAAAAGGTGATATTCTCGCAATGTCGTTGCCCGAATCTGACAAATGCCAATCATCCGCGGCGAAATTAATATTCCCGTTATCAGCAACGAAAATACCGGCCGGCGCTGCTTGACCAAAGAAACGTCCTTGGAACGGAACGCTAAAAGGAATTGGAACCGCGAAATCTAATCTCGGCGGAGTGCCAAAGTTTGGAACCAAGTTGGTTCCTTCGGACGGATCAATGATCAGCCCTGCCGTTGCTGGACTGCAAATCATGGTCTGCACAATCAAGATTGCAGCCAATGCTGGCAACCGCAGTACGGTCGATTGCACTAGGTAAGCCGTTCTTTGTCGAGCCATGACAGGCTTTAATCCGCGGGACATCCAATTCACCGAAAGCAACCATCCATTAAAATTTTGCATTTTTTTCCCATCGATCCCCCCTGTTGTAAATTGTGACCTACCTTTGGTCAACGCCCAGGAAACGGCTGAGATATCGACAGCGAAACTACCGCTGGGCGACATCCAGATCGCAAATGGATGAAGCGAGATTTGCGTTCGTTAACTCGCCTTCTGCATAGAAGGCAACAGCAAAAACCAATTCGCCAACATGGCGACCCTTATCTACTAGTCAATAGACAAACGAGTTAATTATGTTTCAAAAGCTCAGCATCGCGGCTCTCGTGGTTTTTACTACGATCGCAACCAACCTACAAACGGCATCAGCACAAACGACTGATACCCAAACATTCACCGTCGTGGTGCCGACGAGCATTAGCATCACTGCGCCAAACAACGCCGTCCAGCTCACTCACGACCTAACAGACAATCCACAACAGTTCCCTCCTCAAGCTTGGTTGGTCCGAGGCAACGTCGGCACAGGCGTTACCGTTGCGTTCACTGCGGGTACGCCTTTCGTTCACACGACCGATGCGAGCTCCAAACGCGACCTCAAACTTGATGTTGCAGTCGGATCCTTCCAAGGGCCTGCGTATTGGTCGGTTGAACAAGAGACGGCATCGACCAATTATCTTAACAACGAAGATACGGCAACCGTAACGGTCAGCTCCAACGGTGCAGGGCGAGCGAGTTTAAATCTAACGGTCAGCTTTATCACCGATGAATTCGGATCGTTCATCAACGGTGACTACGTTTCGACAATCACCGGAACGATCGCCTCCAACTAAGCCGCGTTAGCATGTGGAAGCAAGTGGCATAGGCTTCCAGCCTGTGTCCAAAAACCATCCTTTCTCCGAGGGTGCCGGTTGGTCTGTTCGTTATGAAAACGTCAGGCCAACCGGTTTTTATCGATTTGCGTTTGATCTATCGGCCGGCTAATTGGTCGAGCCGGCGTGTGTCGGAAAGTCGGTGTATCCCGTTGCCCCTGCGGGTGTGTACCACGATGACATATCAGCCGGCTCGGCCAACGGCCATCCGTTGCGGATCCGATCAACCAGATCAGGGTTACTGATAAACGGCCGCCCAAAGGCGATCAGGTCCGCGTCGCCACTAGCAATCGCAGCCTCAGCGCCAGCAATGTCATATCCACAATTGCCCATCAAAGGGCCATGGTAGACTTTGCGAAAATCTTTCAATGTCAACGGTTCACCAAGTTCGTGGAAACCGAACGCTAAACCGTCCATGACGTGCAGGTAACCGAGCTGCAGGGCATTCAACTGATCAGCAACATAGGTAAACTGGTCGCGATAGTCGGGCGATCCCATATCATTAAAAGCACCGTTGGGCGAAAGACGAACGCCAATTCTTTGTTTGGGCCAAACCGTTGCGACCGCCTCGAATACTTCTTTTAGAAAACGGAATCGGTTTTCGATACTGCCGCCATACTGGTCCGTGCGATGATTGGTCTTGGATTGCAAAAACGTGTCGATCAAGTATCCGTTTGCGCCGTGGATTTCAACGCCGTCAAAACCGGCCGACTTTGCACGCACAACCGCTTGGCGATAATCTTCCACCACGCCCGCGATCTCGTCGGTCTCAAGAGCCCGCGGCGTCTCATACGGCTGCTTGCCTTTCGGGGTATGAATGCAATCGCCGTTGATCTTGACGGCTGAAGGTGCGACCGCCGGTTTCCCGTCGTGAAAATCGCTGTGCGACGCTCGCCCACAGTGCCACAATTGCAAAATGATTCGGCTGCCTTGGGCATGGACGGCGTCGACCGCCATCTTCCAAGCCTCGGCCATTTCGTCGGTATAGATTCCCGGCGACTCGTTCCAGCCATTGCCTTGTTCAGAGACCGTTGTAGCCTCGGTAATGATGATTCCGGCCGCGGCCCGCTGGGCATAGTAGGTTGCCATCAGCTGATTTGGCATTCGCTGCTTGCCAGCGCGGGCTCGCGTCATCGGCGCCATAGCAATGCGATTTTTGATTTGCAAATCGTGAAATTGAAAAGGGGAAAGCAGATTGATTGCGGTCATGTTTGTCTCCGAGAAAATGGGGTTGGTTTTAAAGCGTTGGTAAATTTGTCATCATCCGACCGGTTGCCCGCTGGCCTGGACGGTCCTTGAGTCAAGACTCAACGGCCCCGATCCCACGGCCATGATGAAAAACATTGTTCCCATCATCGAAAGATTTTTCATGAACTGAATCATTTGCATCTGCTGTTCCTGGCCTTCGTAAGACCAAAAATTGTGGAAGAAGTAAGTGGCGAGTATTAAGAAAACCAGCAATAATGATGCGCCGATTCGGGCGTAGTAACCCAGGACGATCGACACGCTGCCAACGACCAGAAAAACGATCGCGGCGACCAACGACAACGACGGCAATGGGACACCGCTTGCCGACATGTAGTCAACCGTCTGGCTAAAGTTGGGAATCTTGTTCCCAACGGCACTGAGCAAAAAAATGGTGGCAATCATGACTCGACCGACAATGGCCAGGATGCGGGTGGTGAATGACATTCGTTTGTCCTTTTTTCGGATAGGTTCTTAATGGATTTCTTTTCACGCCAAATCGAATAACAACAGTTCGGCGTCGGAAGTCGCTCGGACCAGCAGTTCCGTCTCGTCGCTGATCGCCGCACCGTCGCCGGCGGTCATCTCGTGATCGCCAAGGGCGATTGTCCCTCGCAACACTTGCAACCACGCATGCCGATTGGGTGCTAAGGCGTGCGAAATGACTTTGCCAATATCCAGTCGCGACAAGTAGATCTTGGCATCGGTGTGGATCCGAAGTGAGCCATGATCCGCGTCTTCACTGGCGACCAGTCGGAAATGATTTTGAAGCCCGGTGTCATCAAACCGCTTTTGCTCGTAACTCGGCTCGATCCCTTTTCGCTCCGGCAGCAGCCAAATTTGATAGAGATGAACCGGATCGGACTTCGACGGATTGAACTCGCTGTGCGTGATTCCGGTCCCGGCCGACATCCGCTGAAACTCACCAGGCGTCAACACTTCGCCGTTGCCCATCGAATCGCGGTGCTCCAGCGCACCGGACAGCACATAAGTCACGATTTCCATATCCTGGTGCGGATGTTCGCCAAACCCCATCCCCGGCGCAACGCGATCTTCATTCATCACCCGCAACGATCTGAACCGCATCATCTCGCGATTGTGATATGTGTTGAAAGAAAAAGTGTGATACGTATCAAGCCACCCATGACTGGCGTGGCCGCGCGATTCAGAATCGTGAATTGTGATCATCCGCGTCTCCCTTCCGTGTCAACTATTGATATGTGAACTATTTAAGCGATTCGGTTTCTGGTTCGTTCTTGATGTAGGCTGTTCGCGNNTTCAGGGCGTTTGCGGCGAATCGCCAGGAATCTCGACGCTTTCGACGCGCTCGCGTGCTTTTTCCAGCAATCGGCTCAGCTCTTTCAATTCCGCCTGAGTCAAATGCCCGACCAGCCCACGATGCAGGCCCATCACCGGTTCGTCCATTTGATCGAGCAACTTTCGCGCCTTATCGGTCAATGTGACGAAGATGACCCGCCGGTCTTCGGTGCAACGATCGCGAGCGACCAATTCTTGAGCTTCCAGGCGATCGATCAGTCCTGTGATCGCGGGCACGACCTGAATCATGCGGCTGGCGATATCCAAACAAGGCATCGGTTTGCCAACGCCGCGCAAGATCCTCAGCACGTTGTATTGTGAAGGCGTTAGTCCAAAATGACGAAACAAACGGCCAAACTTGTTCTGAAATTGGTCGTTGGTCCGAAGGACGTTCAACACCGCCTCCTGGTGCGGCGACTCAAACGGCCGCCGTTTCTTCAGCTCCGCCTGCAATCGACCTGTGTTTCCATCGTTTTTAGTCGCCATGCGGATAGTTTACATGTAAACAAATCGGCCGTCAAGAGGAGACTCTTCTGGGCTTGGTTC
>DNWZ01000411.1:0-264 GCA_003506095.1 Planctomycetaceae bacterium
ATCCGATCGAAGGCTTTGTGTTCGAGGCAGACGATTGGACCAACCCGCTGGTTCGCCGCTGGGACCGTTATGTCGTCGGCAGGTACAACCAAACCACGCCAATGCCGACATCCGTCGGTTCGTCCGGCCTTGCCGCCGCGATGGCGATTGCCCCATTGGACGCCGCGGGCACCGGTATCACAGCCGACCATTTGCCCGGCCGTACCGACTGGGCTGTACCGGTCGCAGACGTTGGACCTGCGGATCACAACGGCATGCAACACG
>DNWZ01000411.1:342-11092 GCA_003506095.1 Planctomycetaceae bacterium
CGCGACGCCCAAAATCCGCGACTGGGCGATTCCGCTGACATCTGGACGATCGGAACCACACGATGGCAAGGCCAACTGGTACTCAGCCAGCCTTACACACACTGGCACGAACTCTGCATCTGTTACCAGAACCTCCAGTGGCGATTGAATGATCGATTGATCGTACCAGCGGCCACAGCACCGCAAGTAACGCCAGGCGAACCGGTTGGGTTTGTTCTGGCTACGTTCCAGCAGGGAATTACCCGACGTGGCTACCTGCTGTTTTCCGCAATCACCCATGACGGAAAACCGGTCACCCCGCCAGTCACCCCCGGCCCGATCGGCCAACTGGTAAATCGCTTTTCGGCGGGCCAGCGGAGCGACCTGGGAGACATCATGATGCTGCAGCTGTGGATCGAGACGCCGGCGGAATTGGGTGGCGATGACCTCGACCTTGCCAAGCAAATCTTCGCCATCGCACGCGATCGTCTGTTGGCCGATGTTCGCACGGCGCAAAGGAACTGATGGCAATGGCGTCGATAGAACAATTTCGAATCCGTGTAAAAGGCTGGCTATTCGTCCTCTGGAACTTCGTCGATTCTTGGTTCGCGACGCTCCCGTGGCGGCGACTCGTCTTTGGCATCCCCTTCGTCGCCACGCTGTCGTTGCTGGGGCTGCTCTACCAGTTCGGCGGGAACCTGCAATCGGGCTGGCGAAATCAACTGGTCAAGGGGCGAGCCGACCGGGCGACCAGCAGCGGCGACTGGAAGACGGCCAAGCTGTTGTGGTTTCGCCTGCTGAAGTCCGACCCGGCAAACCTCGAGTATCAATTTCAACTCGCCCAGATTCACCTCGCCAGCGAAGAACCCGAACTGGCGATCCAGATCGTCCGCGAACTGGTCTTTACCGACAAAGAAAAAAGATCCCAAGCTTGGGATACGACCGCCGCGGCCGATCGTGACGCTGGCGGCCGACCGCCGATACCGTCACAGCGGTTTCGGTTCCGCGGCACCGACCCACGTTTGTTGATCTGGATGATCGAACACGTCTATGACCAAACGCCCTGGGACGAACTTGACCCACAGGACCAGGACGACTGTCTGGCGATGTTCGCGACGCTGCACTGGCTGGCACCCACCGACCAAACGCTTGCCCAGCGATATGCCGAGCGGTTGTTGCAAGCGGGGCGGTATCCAGAAGCCTTACCCGTGTTGGTCTCGTTGATTCCCACGGCGCCCGGAATCGGTCTGCGAGCGGCGATCATAGCTCGCAACCAACGACTGGACGACAAGGCTGCCGCCTATGCCGAAGAATCGCGCCAGCGGTTCAGCGTGCTGGTACAACAGAACCCGGACTCGGCCGAACTGGCGGTATCGTTGGCCCGGTGCCAAGTCTTTCTTGGCCAGCATGCCGAAGCGATCGCGACGCTTGACCGTGCGATCGCCAACGTGGGCGACCAGCAGAAGGTCGGCATCCTGCTTGGCATACGCGTCGAAGCGATCGTCGCCTGGGCTGATGCCGTACAAACGCAACCCAATCCGGCGGTCACCGATCGATTACGACTGTTACAGCATTTGGAACAATCGCTGGGCCATGCGCCCAATCATCCGCAACTGTTGCAGATGGTCATCAGCCACGTGTTAGCCATTCAAGCGGACAGCGACCGGCAGGTATCGGAAGTTCGCCAGGCGCTGATCAACGGCGTATCACCGGGACTGGCCCACTTTATTCACGGCACCGCAGCGACGATAGAAGGGCGCAAGGACCAAGCACGGACGCACCTCGAATTGGCCGCCCAAGCGTTTCCCGACAGCGACGTCATTTTGAACAACCTAGCCCATGTATTATCGCAAGGCGACGGCGCCAACTTGGAAACGGCATTGACGCTATCGGACACCGCGATCGAGCGGGCATCGGCACCGACCCCGTATCACCACGACACGCGTGGTCGGATCCTCCACAAACTTGGGCGATGGAAGGAAGCGGTCGTGGATCTCCAGCAAGCCGTCCGAGAGCCGCAGTTAGCGTCCAACGCCCACCGGATACTGGCAGACTGTTACCAGCACTTAGAATTAAAAGAGCTCGCCGCGATGCACACCGCCGCAGCCGAGCAAAAGTAGCAGGCACTCTCCGAGTGCCGTCAGCAGACCACAAACGTAGCAGGCGCTCTCCGAGTGCGGTCAGCAATCGCCCCTCTACGCCCCACAGTCGCCGACCGCTCCGCCGGTCGGTAAAGAGTACTTCTCGGCCACAGTCGCCGACCGCTCCGCCGGTCGGTAAAGCTACTATCCACTTTTCGGCGGCGCGAAAAGCGACTATTCCCTTTTCGGCGGAGCGAAAAGCGACTGTCCCCTTTTCGGCGGAGCGAAAAGCGACTATTCCCTTTTCGGCGGAGCGAAAAGCGACTGTCCACTTTTCAGCTGGAGCAATACATGATGACGTGTGTGGTACGGTTAGCTCCACGCGGGACGGAGTCTCACCGATATCAACCGATTAACTTCTGCCTACCCGCTTAAAAAGCAGAAAACAACCTTCCGCCCCCACCCAACCACCAAGAATAAAAAAAACTAAGAACTAACAACTTCCTTTTTCTTTTTCTTCTTACCATCCTTATCGCTGTAATACTCGTCATACTTACCATACGAGTAACTTCCGTACGAATACCCATAGCCGTACTGGTAATAGCGACCGCGGTTATAATAACCATCGGCATCGGCATACTTACCGTACCCCTTTGCCGCCCGGCTGCCGACGCCGTTAACCACCACACCGATCACATTTGCTTCCAGCGTTTCCAGCATGCGCGAAGCCCGTGCGGCGCCTGGCTTGGCATTCTTCTTCAATCGCACCACCAACAAGACGCCATCGACGCGCGAAGCCAGCGTGCTCGGATCAGTAACAGCCAACAGAGGCGGCGAATCAATCATCACCAAGTCAAACAACTCTCTCAGCACCGACATCACAGCATCGAACTGGGACGAAGACAACAGTTCCGACGGATTGTCAGGACGCGCCCCTGCCCCAATGATCGACAGATTATCTGAAGACGACTCGACAATCACTTCACCCAACAATTCTTTCACCTGCTCTGGTGTTGGATTTTTTGGCAACTGAGACAACAACCATGCGAGTCCCTTTTCATTTTCGATTCCAAACAGCTTTTGCACGCGAGGCCGGCGCAAGTCGCTGTCGATCAAAACAACACTCTTGCCCGACTGAGCCATTGAAATAGCTAGATTTGCGGCGACCGTCGACTTGCCATCGCCCGGCGTCGGGCTGGTCACTTGCAAAACCTTATAATCGGAACTTCGATTGCTGAAATACAACGCCGTCCTCAATCCCTTGAACGCTTCGGATGTCTGGCTCTTGGGCCGATAAAACGATATCAACGAAGCGTCCATCCCAGAATCCGACGCCTTTGCCAGTTTAGTTTCCTGTTTAACAACGGGAATATGTCCGATGACCGGCATCCCCAAATGTTCGGCGATCTGTTCGGCGCTGCGGTACGACTTATCAGAAACTTCCTTCAAATAAGCCAGTGCCCCGGCGAGCAACAGTCCGAGAAAACCGCCGGTGGCAAGCGACTTTGAAATCGGTGGCGTAATTTGGCCGCCCCGTTTAGGCGATTGAAGCGGAAAAACCTTCAACGCGCCCGCTTCGGCCACGATGTTGATTTCATCCAACCGCGCTACGATCCGATCGTACAAAGACTGCTGGCGGGAAATTTCTCTTGTGAAACGCGCTAATTCCATTTCTGCCGCGTTTTCAGACTTTGCGATTTCCATCTCATAGTTATACGCTTTATCAAAAACTTCGATCTCCTGCTCCACTGCGACTAGTTGCTGCGATAAGGCCAACAAACGCAAATCCAGACTTCGCTTGACCGATGCGATCGGGTCAAAATCGACTGAAACCGCCGCGTTCGGCGTAGAATCTACAACCTCCTTCATTCTCTCTTGAAATTCTGCTTCCGATTTTGCCATCCGATCAATGCTTGCGCGAACAAGATCTACCTGGATCTTGAGGGACTTAACCGCCGGGTGGGATGGCCCAAACTGTTCTTGCAAATTGTTGTATTCGATCTCAAGAGGAAGTAAGCGAGATTCTCGCATCGATTCCGAAGGAGTGAGCCTAGTCTCTTGCTCAATCTGCTTTACTTTCGCGGCAGTTGTTCGACCTTCAACCCCAACTGCCGACGCGACTGGATCGACCGAAGACACCAACATCGCTCCACTCAGTGCCATCAATACAGATTCAATTGGCTCCTTAGCCGCAATTGATTCGCGTGCAATCCGCAAGGTCGTATCCAACTGCATTTTACGTACAATTAACTGTTGTTTTTGCGAAAGAAAGTTGTCGGCATTCTCGCGGTGAACACTAGCCGTCTGGCCGTTGCGGATGACAAGCGGCGACGATTGGCGAAAAGTATCAAACTCACGTTCTAACGTCTCCAGCCTATCCAAAACTTCATTCCGTGCCGATTGTATTAAATCGACGGTTTCCTTCCCAACACTTGTGTAGTGGGTCTGAAGGTGCTCCGCATAGGAATCAACAACCGACTGGACCACTCGTTGCGAACTGACCGGATCGCCGCACTGAAACGAGACCTGAAAAATGCTGCTAGAAGCGCCGCCGGACCCGATCGGGACGATTTTTAATCCGGAATACGGGTTTGCAAGCGTTGCGGCAATCGATTCGTGATTCCATCCAGAGAACTGAGGTGTTTCCGATAACGCTCCGAGTTCGGCGGCACGTTTCAACATGCCTTCACTGCGCATAACTTCAGTTTCGTCCGCTAGCGAACGGCGTTCTCTACCCGTTTCGAACCCCTTGATTGGCAGCGCCGACGCAACGGGTTCAACGATTTGTATATTTGCAGACGAAATGTACGAGACCGGCGACTGGATGTGCTTGTAATAACCCCAGCCCAAGCCAGCGATCAGCCCCAAGATGAGAAGTGCCTTGTTACGCCAAGCAAGTTTCAAAACGTCGATCTGGCCGGACGGCGGTGGATTATTACCAACCGACTGATACGAACCACGCTGCCCTCGGTCTTCACTTACCAGTTCGGGCTGTTTTTGTGTTGGCGTCATGTAGCTTGATTAGTGATTAAGTGCGTGAAGTTAAAGCAAGGTGTCCGAACCAGGCGATGGACGTCGGTGTTTGTCCGCAATTATCCGCGGACTTCCGGGTGATAACAAGCTTGGACTGCAGCAAATCGGTACATTGGTAGCGAAACCATCTTTTTGGCGTTCGGGATGTCGCAATTTTAACGCTTCGAGCGAGGCGGACACCCCGCCCACGATGCAGTGGCGAGCGCGAAAACAGCCCCGCGGACCAGCTGAAGCCACCCGTCTAGGCGGGTGGTTGCCGTGGGTGACCAGCCAAATCGTCTACGCCGCGGAGCGTTTTGTAGACCCGTTAAGCAGCTTCGCGGAAGCAGATCGGTATAACGCACGCGACGCGGCCTGGGGCCTTCACCGGTCTTATGACGACTTATTTCTGGAGACCTGCTTGGTTTACGGTCCATGCCACATCGATCAGCGCCCCACGCATTTCAAAGCGATTATTCGTTTTCGGAAAGGTTCTTGATCACCTTCGCGGGATTGCCGCCGACAACTACACCGGCCGCAACGTCTTTGACAACCACGCTGCCAGCGGCACAGACCGATTCTTCGCCCAGCGAGACCCCAGGTGCAATAAAGACCACAGCCCCCACCCAGCAATGGTCGCCGACCGTGATCGGCGCAGTGATCAGGTCAAACCCCGGCTTTCGATAATCGTGTCCGCCGGTACACAAGAAGGAGCGCTGAGATATACAGGCGTTGGACCCGATCGTTACGTCGGCAAGATTCAGAATCAAGACTTCGTCACCGATCCAAACGTGGTCACTAACCCGCAGTCGCCAAGGAAAGGTGATGACCACTCGTGATCGGATTACAACACCCCGACCGACCTTCGCCCCAAATAGTCGCAGGATATTGCTCTTTATCGCGCTCGGAACCGGGAACCGATGGTCGAAAAAAATCGCGCGGGCCAACCACCAAGCCACTTCGCGTAAACGACCGCTGCCTCGATCGAAGTCGACATTCTGAAACTGGTCAAGTCTTATTTTCACAGCAATCAACGCCAAGCACTCAAAGCGGCATCAGAACCCAGCAGAGCATATCACGTTTCCGTGGTATTGCCTTTGAGCTTAGCGGGGCGATCGCGTGATGGCGAGACCGCGAACAGGTGGCCGCCTGAAGGCGGGACTACGAGCAGGTGGCCGCTCAGCACTCACTTTTGATCATTGATGTGCTTTAAGATCAATTCATGCTCCGCCGCAACCGCATCCATGCCCGCAAGCCGATAGGCGGTGATCAGCGATTCACGTGTCACCACGCTGGTCGGTAACTCACGCAGTGCATACTCCAACTCGGCGATTGCCTCGTCGACCTTACCAAGCCTCAACAAGACTTGGCCACGGGTTTCACGAACCGCTGCCAGTTCAGGCTGTCGCTCCACAACCGAATCAACCAATTGAAGCGCCTCAGTCAACTTCGGAGGTTGCGTTTGCATCAACGCCCAAGCCAAATTGTTGGCCGCAACCACCAAATTGGCGTCGGATTGATAGGCCAAACGAAGGTGTTTGATACCGGCGTCAAAGTCGTCTCGCAAGATTGCATCGGTTCCTAGGCACAAATGAACCAGCGGCGTCGATTGGCCAACGACCAGCATGCGGTTGAGAATCGCACGAATTTTTATCAATTCGGCATCGTCGGCTTGCTGCAACAGACTGGCAATCGAATCCAATGCCAATGTCGACCCTGGATCGGCCCGCAGCGTCTTTTCGATGATGTCGATTTGCCTCTGCACCGGAGCATTCTGCTGTTTTAACACCAAGGTCCACGTCCCATAGACCGACGCCAGTGCACCGCGTAACAGATCGCGATCAACCTCCGCTGGCGTTTCCCGCAATACCTGAAGCGAATCTACGAATCGTTCTAGGAAGATTAGGCTGCGCACGACATCTTGGCGTGCCGACCAAGAATCACGTTGGCGATCGAGAATCGCCTGATATCCGCCCAACGCCTCCTCGCCCGACGTTCGCGCGACCGCCGACTTGCCCAATCTTGCCGCCACCTCGGCCAAGCGGAGACTGTCACCAGGCGATCGATCGACAATCCCTTGATACATCTCCAGTGCCTCGGCGTCGCGTCCGGTTTGCGAATAGACCTGGCCCAACAAGGATCGCGCCGCCGGATCGAACCGACGCAACGTTAAAACGTTGGCCAATTGCTGTTCAACAACTTTCACCTCATCAGGGGTCAACTGTCGCTTGGCCAACAGGTTCCGAGCCTGCCAAAGGTGTGCCTCGGGGATCGTTGCACGATCCAGCGGAGCGATACGCTGCATCAGTGCCGCAACGCGTCGTGGGTTATCCTCGTTGGCATACAACTCAGCCAACTGCAACAACGTGTTGGGGTCCTCGCCGCGAATTTGCACCAAACGTTCGAGACACAGTTTTGCATACCGCGTGTCACCAGCGGCAATCGCCTGTTGGGCACGCAGGTTATAACGGTCAACCAACGAAGATCGAGGACTGTACCAGGTGATGACCGTTAAATATCCGACCAATATCATCACCAGCGCCGCTGGCAACCCCAGGAAAAATGACCGAAAGCTCGGGCTGCGACGCCACTTGCTCAGTTGCACACCGACAAAACGGACAATGGCCCAAAACCAATTGATCGGCGCCGCACGCAGGTCGTCAAAAAGATTGACGAACCGTCGCCATGCACGTGACAACGCTCGCTTGATTCGCTTGCCCCAAGAATTTGATCGACGCTTTTCGCTCACATTGATACCGTTTCAATTCGAGGCCCGGACAGACTGGCCGACCCGATGGCCGATGCTGTGGTAACAAATCCAATTTCTTTTTGGCACTGGTCAAACAAGATCTGCTGCAGTTCACGAAAAACGGCAACCATTTCATCCCGCTCTTCCGTCGTGAATGGCGACGTTTGCAACACCGTCATCTGCAATTGAATCCAGCGCTCGGGAACGGTTATTTTTCGGGGGGCGAACCGTGTTTCTGCCTGCTGTTCAGTGGTTCCGAGCATCCGTTTGGAGAAACCGACGCCCACCTTTCCGCTTTCGGACAACATCGCGTACATGATCAATGCGTTGCCTTCCAGCGGATTACGCATATCGGCAACCAACAGCGGTGTTTCGTCCAGCGGATCAGCGAACGATCGAATAAAGCCCGGTTCACCGGTATCTTCCATACCCACCAAGGTTTCATTGCTGACGGTCCAACCAACGCTCTGGTAACAAAAACAGGGATCATGTACCTCGCGAAACGTGTGATTGATCGATATCGACAGTTCGGTTTGACCACGCAGGAATCGCCAAACCTCAGAGTTTTGGCCAAACGGGTCATCGGCAACCCGTACGATCCGCTCGTGACCGACCCGTCGAAAACCACCCACCTGTTCGGGCAATGTCTCAGCGTTTAATCCGTCCAACTTCAGTCCGCTTGAGAATCCCGCCAACAGGCGAGGAATCTCCGCTGGCATCTTCATCCACTGGATCGGAATTAAGGCCAACCCTATCGCACCCAAAGCGAAAAACGCAGTCGCCTTGCCGGGCGTTAGATTCGGCTGGGCCATTTCGGTCGTTACCACACGCCGTTTGCGATCGATTCGCTTGAACGAGAAAAACGCGATCCATTGATCGAGACTCAGGATCAAAAGCAACGAAATTGCGAACAACACAAACCCAAGAACCGTATGGCCGGTCCCTTCGGATAAATCGTATCCGACGCGAATACTCAAGCTGACCGCCAGCAGTCGGACGATGTTTTCGACCAACACCAAACCGAATGTACCGACCAACAACACGGTTGTTGCGATTGGCCCGCGTCGATTCCATACGGCAACCATCGCGGCGGCGGCCAGCAGGACAAACAGGCTGTGAATCCCGCTGCAGGCGTCTGCGACAAATAATTTTTTTTCCGGCAATTCGATCACATTGCCGGCCAACATGTGCCAAACCCCAAAGTGATCCAGCGCACGACTGGTGACGCCGGTCGCAAACTCGCGCAGGGCCACAATCAACCGTTCATCGGATCGCAACGGCAGTGGCAACAAGAAAATCGCGATCAGCCAAATGCCCCAGGTCGATCGCAGCAGTGGCCATCCCCCAATCACGACCGAAGTCACCGGCCCCATCAGCACAATCGCCGCCATCGCGATCCAGGGTGAAAAAAACCACGACGCCATCGCCAGGATTGCCAAAGGGACCAACCACAAAACCGCCAAATAAGCGGATGTGGCGGAATAACTCAGCTGATTTTGGGAATGACGATTCCACAGCAAAAACGCGATCACCGGCGGCACAAAGATCACGTATTGGTAATGCGGTTTGGCAAGCGTGTGGCTGAAGTGAAAGTAGACCAGTATGAAACTGGCCAGCATCCAACAGCCGGCGCCAATCATCAGGACACGCCGCAATGACGTCGGTTGTGCGTCAACCGCCGCATCGATCAATTGCGGATCAGTACTTGCTATCGATGTCATAGAATGATTGAAAGGTTTGGAAGATGTGTGGTGAAAAAATCACCAAGGAGCGTCAAATGATGGGTGATCGGTGTCGGTTGCAAATCCGAAACCGATCTTGCGTCGCACGCGGCTTTCATCGGTTGTTGGATCGACGATTGGGTGTTTCCCGGGCCGGAACGCCCAAGCCACGGGCTCGAATTGGTCGGGGGGGCGCATTGTTTATTGAACAGGCGTCCGTTTAACGGTTAAGGATCGGATTGGCTTGTGTAATTTTCAGTCTGAGGTGAGACAGTGATGGCTTGGATAACCATTTTCGAATCACAGTTCCCTTTGTCGCCAACGTAAGTTCGGTCGATCAATAAGTGTCCGGTACTTTTTTCCGCGACGCCGCCCGAAGGGTGCTCTGCAGAAAAGCTACCGGACACTTATTTATTTTACCGTTCATTGCTTACGTCTCGGGTTCAAAGCAAACATCGCGAAAAACTCTAGGCACTGTTTGAAAAGGGGGCTGGCCTTCTGCGGCGAGGCCCGAAATACCGGGAAAATCGTCTCGCCTCCAAAGGGTCAGGCCTCGTTTTAAACGGAACCTTGTGCTGCAACTTAGAGATCACCTTGATTAGGAAGCCCAAGAAATCACAACCCGCAGCGTGAGCAAGCGGCAGAACGACGGGGAAATCCCTCGCTAACGCGTCGGGTTATGATCAACATCATCTCCAAAAGACGGCACTACGTTTGATCTAACTTTCTGTATCGTAAATCATTTGCAAGCGGCTGTTTGATTGCACACGATCCCATTGTCAGTGGGTGTTGATAGAGTAATCAAGGTGACGGGCCTTGTTCCTTGATTCTGGCGAACCGGGTACACCAAACACCAGTTCTTTTTGCTAACCGTCCTCATTCCCGGCAAGGATCGAATATTCGATACCGCAATCCGGGCACCAAGGTGTGCATTTAGCAATCCATCTACGCAATGAGACGTAAGTCCAGTTGCCGCAGTAGACCGCCGATTGCCGGTCCGCGCTGGCTTGTTGTACTGCACATCCGGTATGTACACAAAAGCTTTCTTGATCCCGAAGAACTTGTCTCGCATGTTGTGGAATTAAGGGAAACTGGTAGCGGAAGTCGCGTAGACTTTCGGCGGTCCGGCAAGAAAGCTCAGGGAAATTTGTAGCGGAAGTCGCGTAGACTTTCGTCGATCTGCCAAGAAACTAAGGGAAGTTTGTAGC
>DNWZ01000198.1 GCA_003506095.1 Planctomycetaceae bacterium
GGTTGAGGGATCGTCGCCCCCTGTTCCGAGGCGGATCATTACCACCGATTCAACGATTGAAAAGTTGGGTGACATGCTCAACAAATACCCTGATGGGATGCTGCTATGGGTCGACGAATTGATGGGATGGATGCGTGGGCTGGATCGTCCTGATATGGCGGGTGTTCGCCAGCAATACTTGACGTTGTGGAATGGCCAAGGCCGCCTAAATATCGATCGAGTTGGCCGAGGCGAGATGGTCGTTGACCATCCATGCTTATCAGTCTTCGGCTGTGCTACGCCCGGCGGCATCGCTGATTACGTTGCCGCTGCGCTCCGTGGAGGTCGTGGCGATGATGGTCTGATTCAGCGGTTGCAAGTTTTGGTCTGGCCCGATCCGCCGAAAGAATATCGGCGAGTTGATCGGTGGCCCAATGCGACTGCTCGTGATCAGTTGGCGAAGGTGTTTGAGAGTCTCGCCGATCTGGATCCTGATAGTTTTGCGGAGCGTGACCAATTTGATGAAGGTGGTGGCGTCCCATGGCTGCGATTCGATGTCGATGGCCAATCGGTGTTTGATGCGTGGGACGAGGAAATCCAAAGGCGGACCAAGTCGGGGCAGATGGCTGAGTCGTTCGAGTCTCACTTGTCCAAGTATGCGTCGATGGTTCCGTCAATCGCTTTGGTGATCCATCTTGCAACCGGACGGCGTGACGCGGTGAATGGTGAGTCAGTCCGTCTGGCTGTTCGATGGGCAAACTATCTGGAGAGTCATGCCGCTCGATTGTATTCGATTGCGGTTGCGCCGGATCGTCAGTTGGCCTTGCCGTTGCTCAAACGATTGATTGCCTGGCCGTCTGATAAACCGATTCGAGTCAGAACGATTGCCAAGCAAAATTGGAGCGGGCTCAGTGATGCCGAGGTAGTAACCAGTGTTCTGGACTTACTGGAGGATGGAGGATGGGTACGAGCCTTGCCAGTAAAGCCGGAAAGCGGACGTCCCACCACTGATTATGTGATTCACCCAAGGGCGGCTGATTTTCTGAGAACTCACCAAAGCGGAACCCCCAAAACCGGCAAAACACCGGTCGGAGGGAGTTATGGGGGTTTTGCCGGTGCTGATTTGGAGGATACGGAAGAGATTTCTGCTCAGGTCGAGCGTGTTTCGGGGGTGATCTGATGGCAATTCACGACACCGAAAACCTCACCCAATATCCACAAAATGGGTCTGGACCAGGGTCGGTGCTGGGTTCTGCGGATATCTCGGTCGATTCTTTCCGTGCAATATCGTTGTTGGCCGCATTGCAAGCGGTTGGCGTGGTGCTGTCGGTCAAGAGCAATCAACTGGCGTTCGATGGCCCGGCGGACGTGATCACAGATGATCTGCTGGGTCGGATGCGGGCCGAGCGTGACGGGCTGCTGCGACTCGTTGCTCATCGCGATCGAGGCGAAGTTAATGATTCGTTAGATCCCACCACGGCTATCCGCTGCCCGTGGTGTGACGGGATTGATTTGATTGATGACCACGGTGGCCTGCGTTGCCACAGTTGCGATCGATTGGCATGGGCGAACACGGCTGAGGGCGGGCTGGCTCGGTGCGACGTTGCTGATTCAGTGATCGAGTTGGTTGATCCCGATTCGGTGCCCATCTGCCCCGCGTGCGGTCGTTGGTGCGATGTGCTGACACTGGCTGAATCGTGGAGGTGTTCGCGGTGTGATCCCGAGGCGAATGAGCCGCGACTGCGAACTTTGCGAGTGTTGGCACGCGCGAGTCGGTCCTGAAAGCGCTCTGTGCCGAGTGCTCGATGATCGGTGTGAGTATTGAGTCGGATGGAGGGTTGCGTGCGTCCTGCGACGGTTGCGGGGCTAGACAATCTCGCCCCATCTGTGGCGGCCGATGGGTTGGATCGGTTAAGGTATGAATGCCACGGCTAGGCTGATCCCCGAAAACCGGATACCCAAAACCGGCTGCCGTGGTGCTTTTTGTTTATTTTGGGATCAACGTTTTGGGAGTTGAGAATGGCATCGTTGCAACAGATTACAACCGATGGTCGAGATTGTTGGCGACTACGGTTCTACGTCGACAAGCGTCGCGAGACGGTTGGGTTGGGAGCGTTTGGTGAACCAGAGGCGGTCATAGCGAAAGATCATGTCGAGCATCTCGTTGAGCAGACAAAGACCGGTCGCCCAATCTCCGTCAAGACTTCTCGTTGGCTCGATAGCCTGCCAGCGGAAATCCATGACCGCCTGTCAGCAATCGGACTTTGCGAGGCGAGAGTACGCTCCGATATGCCACGCACAGTCGTGGCCTTTATGCGGGCTTACATTGCTTCGCGGACCGATTGGAAAAAAACGTGCAACCACAAGCAATCAGTTGATCATCTTGCAAAGTTCCTGGGCCGTGATGTCCCTTTGAGCGTGTTGACCAAGGGCGACGCTGAGCGGTTTCATCGGTGGATGATGGCCGCCGATGCGGGTTCGCCGGATCTCTCTCCAAACACAAGCGGACAGCACATCAAACGCTGTCGCCAAATGATGCGAGCGGCGATGCAGGATAAATTGGTCGACAACAACCCTTTCCTTGACGTGAAGATCGATTTGCGAAGTGATAAAAGCAAGAATCGATTCGTAGATGCTGAGACCGCGACTTTAATTCTTGACGCATGCCCAGACCAGGAATGGCGGACACTATTCGCTCTGTGTCGCTTTGGTGGATTGCGGTGCCCGTCAGAAGTACTTGGTGTCCGGTGGTCAGATATTCAATGGGATCGAAATCGCTTCACCGTCCGGTCCCCAAAGACAGAGAAATACGGCAAGGCTCAGCGAGTGGTGCCTTTGTTTCCAGAGTTGCTTGACGAGCTCAACTCGCTCTTCGGGATTGTTGCGCCTGGCGTCAAGTCGCCCGCTGATGGGTTCGTGATCACGCGGTACCGTGATTCAGAGACCAACTTGAGAACGACGCTTGGGCGAATCACTGAACAGGCCGGTATTACTCCCTGGCCCAAACCGTTCATGGCGTTGCGGGCTTCACGCCGTACCGAGCTTGAGCGATCCGGCAGGCACCCCAATCACGTGCTCAACGAATGGTTCGGCCACACCGGGGCGATCGCTGAAACGCACTACCTCCAGGTCACCGAAGACGATTTCGACGATGCCGTGGTCCCATTTGTGGTCCCATCCCAGGGAAAAGAGGAACCCCGTGAAGCCATCAAGAAACAAAAAAACCCCGGAAAAACCGGGGCTTTGATGGCTGCTAGTGGTGGCCAGATGGACCGAAAATACACCCGGCAGGATTCGAACCTGCAACCCTCGGTTCCGAAGTGCTACATCGTCCTTCAGATGGGATGCGAATGGCCTTCAAACACAGGAAAAAGCAGCTTTCAAGTTTAGCGGATCCCGCACTAGAAACCCGGTATTGGTCACAAAGTGGGTACAGTTTGGGCACATGTACCCAAACGTCTCAGGCGCCGCCGTTGGGCGAACGATGCTGCATTCAGATCCTCCAAAAAAACCGAGCTTACTGACTCTATCGGCGCGAGATGCGTGACTCGATCTAGAGAGCCCGTCTCGATCGGGTCAGTGGTCGTTCGATCGCGTCAGAAGTCTGTGGTGACCGCGATGGACTCAACCTTTCAAAACAGGGCTTGAAAAGGCGCCGCGACGCACCTTAAACTTCTAAATGCCCAGGCCGATGGGATTCATTGACGCTTCCGCTAAAACGGAAAGCCGGCAAAAAGGTGCTACGGCGCTTCAATGGATCGAGCTTCAGTAGCTCGCACCTCGATTACAACGCTTTGCCCGACTGCGTGACGAGATTTTCAATCAACTGATTGAGGGTCTTCGTGCGCAGTCTTCTTTTGGGGAAGCATCGGTACTGCAAACGAAGACCAATACTCGTTTGCGAAGGTCCTATTCCGTGAACCCAACCCTGTCCGCCGCAAGCACGTCTCACGAGATGTCGCTCGCAATCCCAGCCGAAAATCTTCGGCAACTCATCGAGTCTGTTCTCGAATGCACTGGCACTTTGCCGGGCTGGCCCGTAGGTCGTGTTTCCCTTTCTGAATCCGAGGCCGCCGCCTGCATGGGCGTTCCGTCTCATGTGCTACGGGACGCTCGCCGTCGCCTAAAGCTCAAACACGTTCGGAGTGGGCGATCCGTCCTTTACACGTCAGAGCAACTACAGGCTGCGCTCCAAACCATGACTAAAAATGCAAAGTCGTCGGAGACAAATCTGTGAAAAACGAAGACCTAAATCAATCAATTCAAAAGTCCATTCAAACAGAGAATAGTCAAATGACAAACAAAACAAGCAAGATGAATCAAAACCCCAGATGGTTTCGCGACGAAGACGGCACCTACGAAACTCGGTGGAAGGGAGGCAAGAGCTACGACGTGACGATTGCCAATCGTGGCGTTTGCCTTGTTCGCGTAATCATCAAGGTGAAACCAAGGGGATCGGAGGTTTGGTGTCTGCTGAGATTTCTAAGCAAGTCCAAACCAATTGAAGTTAGGGTCAAATTGGAAAGCTTGGTTGATGAACGTTCGTTCCTGCTAATCGCGCCGCTGGGATTCGCACTTACTGCGCTACCAAAAGCGTTCATTCTGCTCCGCGAGTGTTTGATGGATGATGTGGCAACAGCAGAACGAGAGGCCGTGGTGACCGAGCTTGGCTGGATGCTTTTGGATGGCCAACCTGTTTATGCAGACGCAGGCGGAATCATCCGTTCCGATCTGTCGACTCACGACGCTGTTTGGATGGACGAACCCGGTGCGGCGCAAACCCTTGGCCTTAAGGACATTAACGCAGCCTGTTCCGATGTTCCGATTTTAGCGAACAACACACAGGGCCTAGATTACGTTTCCGTGGAAGTGAGTCAACAACTCAAGCGATACCGCCTAAAACCTGCTAGGTCAAAAAAACAAATCAAGAAGGCAATCAGGCGGTTTCTCGACATGCTCCTCGTTGGTGATCCAGGCGTGATGTATCCTGCGTTCTTCTCGGTCATCGCAGCGATGATCAGAGATCCAAAATTTGTCGTTTTCCTCTACGGTCCCACCGGTAGCTTAAAGACGGAGCTAAGCAAACTGATGCTTTCCGCGTGGATCGAAGGCGCAAAAGAGAGTGACTGCGTCTCTTTCAACTCGACGTCAAATGGGATCCAGGCGAGATTAGCAGATTGCGGGAACGTTGGCATTGTGGTCGACGACTATTTGCAGCATTCAACGTCACGTCGCGGCGGTGTCGAAGCGAAACGTGCCGATGACGTTATTCGTGCGGTGGGGAACGGAGCATCACGTGATCGCTGCTATAGCGACAACAGTCTTCGCCCTCGTGATGAGCCGCGCGGACTTTGCATTTTCACGGGAGAACAAATGCCCGATGGGCTTGACTCCATGCGCTATCGAACTATCAGCCTATCTGTCGACGCTGAAACGTTCGAGCATGCCACTGCTGGACCAAGGCCTAATCGCCTCGACTACTTTCAGAAATTGGCCGCAGATGGCGTCTTCACTCAAGTGACGCACGCTTTTGTGATGTGGTTGGCACCCCGCCTAGCGACTTGCCGAGAAGAGTTGGACGAGCGTCGCTTGTTTGAGAAGGAACCGCCAGTCCATCGGCGTGTTCTTGATGCTGCCAATGTCATTCAGTCCGCGGCTAACATATTTCTGAACTTTGCGATGCAGCATGACGCATGCACCACAGAGGAGGCGGATGATCACTTTCACGACTGTTCGGAAGCCTTGATTAGTCATGTCAGAAAAGTGCATCTGCAGTCCATCGAAGACAAGCCGACGATGGCTTTTGCGGAGCACCTCAGCGACGCTTTGCTGTCTGGGAGGGCGCACATCCAGATTGACGACATAAACGAATACCTGGAATCGAACCCACTCGTGCCGATCGAAAATTTAGGCTACTCCGCGCAGCGAGTTCCGACTGTGAGCAAACTCCCGGCAGTTGAAGATTCAAGCGACAGTTTAGATGAAGATATTTACAAAACTGTTTACCGCTGCAATGGAACGAAGATTGGATGTCTGCACAACGAAGAAATTGTCGACTTAATTCCTGATGAGGCCTTGACGGTCGCGAACGCACTTGCCCGCGGCAGTAACTCTTCGCCGATGCCACCGAAAAAATCGTTTGGGCGTCTTCTGAAAAATGATGGATGGGTCGCCGCTCATGAGAGAGGTCGAAACACCCAAAAGGCTCGCTTTGGCGGCATTCAAAAAGACGTTTGGAGAGTCCATCTGCTCTGTCTATTTGAGCAGGTGCTCGACTGGGGGCAATTTGATTTTGGCACGTACTCGAGCATGAAAGCTGACGAACGGCGATTGGAATGCCAAAAACGACGCAAAGCAAATCTGCGGGCACTCAAGGATCGGATCGTGTCGAGTCAGATTGACTCGATTCTCAATCCGCTGCTTTCGCCAGACGAAAAACAGGCGCTCTTGAAGCCTACGCCACCGTTGGGCGATGTTCCCAACGAGGTGCGTCAACTTCGAGTCACTCCACCCGATGTTCCTGATCTGCCTGGCCAAGGCAATCCACCCAAGGATGACTTGCTTGCGTAGATAGCCTGAAGGCTTTTTCCATTGCCCCTCTGAACCCCCTCAGTCCTCGCGGCTGGTGGGGTTCTTTCTTTGGTTTCATGCGAACAAGAAAGTCTCATGATTGGAACGTATCAGAATTATCGGTAACCCGGTTCCGATCCAACGCATCCTACGCCTTGGGAAAATCGGTGCACAGAAATGTGCGAAGCAATGCTTCAAATCTCAAGTATCGAATCAAGAACACTTTCATGAAGATGAGAAAGAAGAATCAAAAGATGAACTATCAATCAAATAATTCACAGCAGAGTAAATCAAGTAATTCACAGGGTAGAGAGAATGATAATCATGAAAACAATCCAATTGAAGAACATCAATCAATGTCAGTCGTCAGCAATAAACCAAGTATCAATGCCAACGCCGTCCCGGCGATGCTTCGTCATTTCGATCAATGGGTCTGTTGGAAGTACGTGCAGGACCACGGCGGCGGTCGTCAGCGAAAGGTCCCTGTTAATCCGAAGTCCAGACGCTTCGCGAGCGTTAAGGATCGGTCGACATGGACCGGTATCGACAACGCTATCCTGACGTATTTCCAGCACCTGGATGAGCTCGATGGAATCGGGTTCGTGTTTACCGTGGACGATCCATTCATCGGGATCGACCTGGACGACTGTCGGAATCCCACCACCGGCGACCTGTCGTTTACGGCGTACGAGATTCTCGAACGCATCCCGACCTACACGGAGGTCTCACCATCGGGAACCGGTCTGAAGGCGATCGCAACCATTGACTCAGTCGTCCCCAGCCGTCGTCGATCAGACCCCGAAATCGAGATCTATAGCTCGGGGCGGTTCTTCACCATCACGACGTTGACGATCAACGGCAATCTACGTATTCGCGATGCTACGGATGCAATCGCCGACATCCTGAGCCTGTACTTTGATGATCCAGGGGATCTCGACAACAGCATCCCGTTGCCAGCTGCCCCATCCTGTGCGTCGGACCAAGCCGTGCTTCAAAAAGCGATGGCCGCCCGCAACGGAGACAAGTTCCGAGAGCTTTGGGGAGGAAGCTCCCGTGGGTTCAACAGCAACCAAAGTCAAGCGGATCTCAGCCTATGTCGCCTTCTGGCCTTCTGGTGCGGGCCATGCGTCGACCAGATCGACCGTCTGTTTCGCAGCAGCGGTCTGTTTCGATCCAAGTGGGATGAGAGGCACTTCAGCAGCGGGGCGACATATGGAACGGAAACGATCCAACGTGCCATCGTTGCTCAAGGGACCGCCTTCTACCGGTGGCAGCGTCTCCTCAACCACGATCCGAAAAACGAATGAGAACCTGTGCGATGACTCAGCGAACAACATCCCCTGACGACAACTCATCGAAGATCAAGAACGGTCGAGAAGCCAATGGCAAGCCTTCCAAGGGCTATCGAATTGTTCACGTTGCCGTCCCTGATCAAGTGTTCCAACACGCCAAAGTCCAGGCGTTGCTAGCCGGTAAAACCTGGACCGAATTCATCACCGATACCCTCAAGTCCGCATCCGCAAACATCCAAACACTTCCACCCACCTAAACGACCGCCGAGAATAATGAATCACATCAAGATTGACGCACATGTGCCAGACTTTGACGATCTTGCATCCACAGTAGAAGAACGTTCCAAAGCTAAGATCGCTTCTGGCTCGCACCGCTACGTTTTTCTGAATCCAATCGCCACTGTTCTTGCTGATGAACCGACGCCAGCATTCTTTCAAGCCGTTCGGCAACAGCAACGACGTTGGTTCAAGCAAGCGGATCTCGTCTTTCCTCGCAGCATCCGAAGGACGGCTCGTGACTACATTGCCGACAGCGGCAGAATGTCCAGGCGAGATCGTTTCCTGCACCGGGCCAGATGTTGGACAGGAATTCTTTACAAAGACGGTCGTTTAATTCAGCCCCACCGGTGGAGCGAACTCCAAGCAAAGCCGATGGGGTAGCTGCCCGAAATAATTGCTGGCTCCCGGAATATCCTCAAAAAGTTCCCTGCAACGTGTCGGCTGCCTGTGGAGATTCTATCCATTCTCGGTATGTCCAATGATCAGCAAATCAGCTCGTCGCTCTTGAAACAACACACCTGAGTGGGTGTATTTCAGTCTTCGCAAATCAACGACACCTAAATTGCACGAAAGAGTATTTTGATGAAACCAACCCAAAGCACCGATCGTTTCGAAATCTGGAAGACAACGGTAAGGCACTACGGAGATCGTGAATGCCTTCCTCGTAAGGTATTCTTCGTGTTTCCAGCGGATCCTGAATCCAGTGGCTTAATCTCGTTCGTGGTCGTCGACGATAATCATTCGAGTTTCGTTGAATGGATCTATGTTGAAGAAGATATGAGGCGGAGTGGTGTTGCCACCGAGGTACTTCGGTTTATTGAGCAACACGGATACGAATTGACTATCTCCGGTGCGACACCAGAAGGAAACGTGTTTACCGAAGCATACACCACTCAATTCCCAAGACACGGATTGGTCAACAACGCCTTCTCACTAATGATAAAGAAATCCGAACGATTTGATTTCTGGATGACGAGAATTGAGCGAACTCCAGCCAACGATTTGTTAATTTTGCAGGCATGGCCTCAAGAGGAAAATCAAGTCCGACCCGTTGGCGTCATGACCGTGGATCGCGCCAAATCAGATTCTGTGAATCTAGTCTGTGCAGATGGAATCGACAGAGAAAAAATAACATCGGAAATGCTTTATTGTTTAAAAACTTTCCTTGAATCAGCTGAGGTCGAGAATGTTCCTCAGACACCTAGCTCAGGCACCGGCGATTGACCGTTCACTACCGCTGCTAAAATACTCAAAAACGAAAGCCACCTTTCGGATTTTGTTCGTGGAAGCCCTGCCAGTCATGGTGTGCTTGTAGAAAGAATCAACGTAACCTTGTTCGCCACTTTCCAACCCCAACCACTTTTGATTCGGTTGTAGGGGAGGACGATCCAACACTTTCGTGTTGAAAACTTTCCTTCTTAAATGAGAGAACATCGCGATGTTAACCGTTTCAAAGCCATCTCTGAATGACCACTTGGCATCAGATGACAAGCCCGTTGCAGAACTGTTTAAGGTTAATTCAAGTATACCCTTAAATCGGTTTGAGGACCCTTACGAGGAGGCACTGTTCGCCCTGACTGAAGCTCAAAGCGCAATGCGGATCATTTACCCGCTCAGGCAGTTGTTCCAGCTGATCGATGACGAGCGTACTTCCACACTCGGTCAACTAATCGAAAATAGTTGGAAGATGATTCAAACTTCTTTGTCGAAGGGATTCGGACTGTTGGCCATCGATATCCCTTCAGAAGCCTTTGAACATAACGATTGCCACGAAGCCGTTTTTCCTGCAACTGTCGAGCTACTGAAGGTTGTCTACCTTCAAGAACAAGTCATCCGATTTGCTCTTCAAATAATGGATAATCCGAATTCTGGCGACCCTCAGGTTAATGAGACCGAAAAGATGGCAAGTGAATGCAATGAACAACTGAAATTGCTTTCAAAGATTCGGGCTTGGTACGAGATTAGGGAGTAGCGTCAGCTTTTTTTCGTCCTGGATGACGTACGGACGTCACGACTTTGAAATGAAACAAATGAGTACATTCGATGCTTTCAGATCTCGAAGAACCAGAACGAACTCTTAACGTGAGAATTTCCGCATCTACTTATTGGCATATTCGGGACTGTGCAAATCAGTCCCGGATGTCAGTCAAGGATTTTATGGAACGGTTCGGGAAACTTGCTACACCCTTTCCCTTGAATCTCTCCGCAGAAGAGGAAAACGTGAAGGGTCAGCCTGGAAAAGAGTCGCCAGACTTATCCCGCTGAGACGACCATGACTACGAGGCACCACTCCCAATGTGGTTTCACAACGGGAGTGGTGCGGATTAGAAAAAGAGATTGGCTCGATTTATTGATTGAGCCGTGGTGATCTCTACAAAACCGCCGCCTCGTTCCCCAGTGCTTTGGTGTGATGGACAGCCACGAGATTCGGCCCACAGAATCTTGCGGCCTAGGACCCACGAAAACCTTGCTCAGCAAACTGGGGTTTAGTGAGGTCCGACTTCTCACTTGCTACAGCCCTGGCATCAAGAAACGTTTTTATCCTGGAACTGACAATCTTGGGCTAGAGTGAGGGTCCAGTTTCAACGTCCAATCGACTACTGTCAATTTGCGCCTGAAACGGTACCAGGCATTGGCGCCTGAAACGGTACCAGTTGGTGAGAGTGAGCCCGGTTTGGCTCAGGTGGTACTGTTTGACCTATGCTTCTTCGGTCGCCGACCCGGTTGGCGCTTTGGTACTGTTTGAACTTTTTCCCGAATTTCCCATCCGGTAGCTCCGACCCGTTATCTGAATCACTTCACTGTGGTGCAGGAACCGGTCTAGGATCGCCGTCGCACTGGGGACGTCGCCGATCAACTTGCCCCATTCTTCCAGAGGTCGGTTGCTGGTCATCATCGTGCTACGGACATCGTGCCGACGCATGATCACTTCGAACAGATACTCGCCGCTTCGCTTGGGAAGTTGCTTCATCCCCATGTCGTCGATGATCAGTAAGTCCGGTTCCAGATACCGTTTCAGAATCCGCTCGTGACCATCCATCGCTTCATCGTGCAAGAAGTCCCGTACCATGTCGAAGATGCTGCGATAGTAAACCGTCATACCAGCGCGAATCAGTGATAGACCGATCGCTTGACACAGATGGCTCTTGCCGGTTCCAGGAGGACCCAGCCATAGTACATCGCGACGCTCGCGGACGAACCTGCCTGTAGCCAACTCAAAGATTTCGCCCTTCTTGATTGTCTTATTAAAGCTAAAATCAAAGTCTTCCAGACGACGAACGTCTCGAAAACTCGCCAGCTTGCTCCGCCGCTGGATTTGACGGTCACTGCGAATGTTGATCTCGTCCTGTAGCATCAGCTCAAAGAACTCAAGATGCGTCAGGCCTGTCGAGGAGGCTTCGTGAAGACGGACCTCCAGTGACTCACTCATGCCACTAAGACGCAGCTTTGTGAGCATTGGATTGATTGTATTTTTCATTGATAGATTCCTTCCTGGACTTTCTCGTGGATAAAGTTTGCGTACTCACCGATCGGACGAATGATCGGGTGGTCCTCCATGAACTCCATGGTCGTTTGCGAAGCGGACGATTGTCGCTTCAAAAGCGTGCGGATGATCCGGCAGTTAATCGCGCCGCTCTGCCAAGCGATCTGGCATGCCTGTTCAATTTGCTCGCTGGAGTGCTTGCGGCTCATGGCCAGAACGCCTTGAAGCACTCGTGCCGCTTCGACTCCGCGACCCGCAACGACAGCATCGGCCCAACGGCTCGCTTGAGGCCCAATCAGTCGTATTTTACCGTGTAAATAACCGATGCCGCGTTCAATCGGACTAATCTTTTCCGATGCGATGTGTTGCGGATCGGTTCGAAAGCGACCTCGCTCAGTCACCACGTGCGTTGTGATGTGACGCAGAGATGCATCGAAGACTCGGATCAACCGACTGTCGTATCGCACCCACACCTCACGGCCTAAGTATTCCGGTGGCACGCTGTAAAATGACCTGTTGATGGAGATATGTCCGTCACGAGAAACCTTTCGTTTGGCTTCGTGGTAGAACCCAAATCGTTCTAATGGAAGCCTGGCCAAGGCCGCTTTCTCACTGGTCTCAAAGTCGCTGCGCACTTGCTTACATGTTGTGCCATGAATCCGAGTGTCGGCAACGGTTCGTTCCCAATGGGCGAGATGTTTGTTCTGTGCGGCGAGACTTTCAAATTCATGTCCTCGAAGTGCATTCTCTTGAACGTAGTCGACACCACGTTCCACCTTCCCCTTGTGCCTTGGAGTTCGCACCCGTGTTGGAATGAATGCACAGTTATAATGTTTACAGAAATCGACTAACTTCGGATTGAGTTCCGGGTCGTACCAGTCAGGCGTCTTGACGGCGCACTTAGCATTGTCAAAGACGACTCGCTGTGGCACACCACCAAAAGCCCAAAATGCATTCTCAAGGGCGCGGATAAAGCTTTCGGTATCCTGCTTGAATACGGCCTCGGTGTATCCTTTTCTTGAATGGCTCAGGACACAGCGAAAGACGTAGGTCCGACGATAGGTTCCATCCTCATTTCGAATCTTCGCACCGGTGCCAAAGTCGACTTGCAGTTCTTCGCCGGGCTCGACTTCCATGCGTCGAAAGGCGACTTCGTGATTGGCGCCGAGCGACCTGACGAATCGATTGACCGACCAGTACTTGCCGCCGAACCCGTGGTCGGCCACTAGGTCTTGATGGATGCGTTTAGCTGATAGGCCAAACTCGCATTTGGCGACGATCAGCTCACGAAATGGCTCGCACTGACTGCCAGTGGCAACCGGGACCCCGGTCGCCTGAGGAACTTGCGATTCGCCGCTGGACCCGGTTGGCGCCTTGGTACTGTTTGAATCTTGGGGCCCGGTTGGCGCCTGCTCGCTGGAACCCGTTGGCGCCGTGGTACTGTTTGACTTCGGAGCTTGCAAATGCCGCCGAACGGCCCCACGGGAGACACCGAGTGTCTGTGCGATCCGCCGCTCGGAGTATCCGGCAGCCCGTAAGTTATTGATTGCAAAGGACTTGTCCATCGCCAGTTGATTCGCCATGAGGCTCTCGCAGGTTGGCATTCAGAAGTGAAAGCCGACCATCAGAGGAGAGCCGAGGGTG
>DNWZ01000418.1 GCA_003506095.1 Planctomycetaceae bacterium
GCATTGTTGGCATCCGGTCGTGAATGGCGTTCACGCGAGCTGTAAAGATTGACCAGCCGCCCCGCATGCCGACCGGGAACCTGCAGTTCCGCTTGCCAGGTCCCTTTCGTATCAGCGACCGATAACATCGATTCGCCGCGTTGGACCGGCCGCGTCGCAAGGCGTTCTTCGGCATTCCAGGTCAGCACTTGACCGGCAATAGGGGCCACAACCATCAATTGTTTTTGGTGTTCGCGAAGGATCTGTTGCCGTAATTCTAAGTTTGCGACCTGCTGTTGATACTGGTCCTCATCCGCAGTCATTCTTCGCTGACGGTTGCGTGCTTCGGCATCACCGGGCGGCAGTTGCAATCTTTCGGATTGGGTCGCCGATAGACGTTTGCGAGCTTGATGCAGGTCGCTGTCAACTTGCTGGATTTCAAGTTCGAGTTCGGTCGAACGCAGTTCCAGTAACGGTTGGCCTCTGTCGACCCATTGGCCATGCTGTACCAATACCGACGTGATCACAGCATTGCGTGGTGCGAAGACTTCGCGCCGATCCGTTGGCATCAATTCGCCCGGGGCACGAATGCGAAGGTCGGCTGGAATCAGAATCAAAGAAAACAGGGCCACGGCCACCGCCACCAAACCGATCATCGTCCGTGCACCCAGCCAGTTTGTCCAATGGTGATTGGACAACCACAATCCAAATCCAATACCGGGTACACGATCGAACCGGGCCGCCCTTTGGACCGCAATCGCACAGTGTTTGGCGATGTTCAAGATCTGATCTTTGGCCTGTGGGGCGATCGCTTGATCTTGTCGGTAATTTTCAATCACCAGAGCGCCGATGACCGGTTCGATTTCGTCAGGCTGTTGACTTGGCGGGCGAAGCGGAATGATTGCTATCGCCGATGCGGGGGAATGGTCGAGGTAATCCGCCATCGCATCGGCAATTTGGGGTGGCAAATCGTCGATTCGGGTGTCTTGCCATAACGGAACACCCGTCACCGTCGCACAGCGACAAAGCGCCAGCAACGAACGGGCCGATGAACTGTGTCGATGAACATGTTCGGCGCCACTGATCGCGGCAACTTTCCATCGGCCTGCCGAATACGTGACAACCGACAATCGGTCGCAATCGACCAGCGGTCGTCCATCGTTGGCGACCATATAAACCACTTGTTCTAAGCTTGAGCAAGCATGCAGGCTGGCCGTGAATGCATCGACCTGTCGTTGCTGTTGGATCGTCGCCTCAAACCGATGCAAGGTTTGACGGGCTTGAAAACGGGCAACGATTTCGCCAATCGCAGCGACCATCGGCAAATGGGCCTGCGCGGCGATTACCGCCGACTGTTTTGTGGTCCAACAAACAATCGCTCCACGCTGGCCTGCGATGCCGCGCCAAGGAGCGACAATTGCAACTTCGTCACACGCAGGCGAAACCGAAATCTTATGGTCGTAATCTCCTGCCAATTGATTTTTGCCTGAACGATCGATTAACTGCGGTTGGTCCGAATCAATCACAGCACGAACGACTTCGATGTCGCCGACAACCTCCGCCGATCGTTGCGCATTGTCGTTCCACGTTTCGGGTTCAAGCAGTGGTCCGCCATCGGAATCGCATGACTGACCGAGAACATCGTGAAATCGAGCAGGCCACTGGACATTTAAGCAACCCGCAGGCGACTTCGTCCAAACGGCGATGCGTCCAATCGACAAATGCGAAAGACGCTCGCTCAAGAATTCAAAAAACGTGTTAGGCTCACCATCGGAATCAGAACGTTGAGTCAGTTCCTCCAGCAAGCGATCGAGCGAAGCCTCAGAAAAATCGATCGGTTGCGTTGTAGAAGGCTCGGATCGAAGCATTTTCACAAGGCCAATTCAAATAAGACTGCCGACCCATTATCAGCGGCGATTCGCACCAACAAGCTTAAGGTAGGTTGCGGAAACCTTCACCCGCTTTTTCTCAACTTAACGACGGCCTACTGCAAAAAAACGTAACTGCTGAACGAAGCGCGAACCGATTGATTGATTTTACCGCAAGCGACTGTTTTGGTGAAACGTCGCCAGGATAAACCGTGACGACTGGGAGGAATACAAAAGCACGGTCAAGTTAGTGAACTTTACGGAAAATACGACCGAACAAGCCAATTAACCGGCAGGTTTGTCAGCAAGCACACGTTTTAACTGATTCTATAGCTACAACCGCTCGATACCTCGATGGATGATTGATCGGCGTGTTCCAATCGAGATGCGGTTGACCGATCCGAAGTTGAACCGGTTGTTTAAACGATGACATGAATCTGCGCCATCCCAAATTGTCGATTGCCCTGCTGATCTATGGGGTGATATTGTCTGGTTGTCGCAATCCATCGATGCGTCCGATACCGCCTTCGTTGTCGGATCATACGACAAACAGCCTACAAACACTCTCTGCAATGGACACGTTTGTCCAGGTGGACAATCGAGACCAGGGCACTCAGTTGGGCTTAGCCGCAGAGCCGCGAACCCTGAAGGACATGGCCGGAGTCGAGCGTTGGGAATTAACGCTGGAAGATGCGATTGGGTTGTCTCTGAGCAACTCGACGGTCCTGCGTGATCTTGGCGGCACGGTGGTACGATCGCCCGCGGCGATTCAGACGGCATTCGATCCAGCGATTCGCGAGACGGATCCTCGACTGGGCGTGGAGGCGGCGCTGAGCGCATTTGATGCACAGATCGACGCGGCATTGAGCAGTGAGAAAATCGACCGCCGGCTGAACAATCGGTTTGTCGGCGATGTCGGTTTTTTGACAGGTCAAGCCAGTGTGTGGGATTCTGGGATTTCCAAACGCACGGCCAGTGGAACGCGTTTCGCATTGAATCATCACATCGATCACGAGCGAGACAATAACCCGGGCAATCAGTTTCCCGGTGGTGCCTGGAACGTTTGGTACGACGCCGAGGCTCGGCAAGCTTTGCTGCAGGGCGGTGGTGTCAACTTCAATCGAATCGCTGGGCCTGATGCGTCACCAGGCATCTATAACGGGATCACGATTGCAAGGATTCGCGCCGATGTCAGTCTGGCAGAGTTTGAAATCGGACTGAGAGATTTTATCAGCAATGTGGAAAACTCTTATTGGGATTTGTATTACTCCTATCGCGATCTCGATGCCAAGGTACGTGCACGAGACGCGGCACTTGAAACCTGGCGACAGATTGAAGCTTTGAATGCTTCGGGTCGTCGCGGGGGCGAGGCGGAAAAGGAAGCACAAGCGAGAGAGCAATACTTCCGCTTTGAAGCCGAGGCACAGGATTCACTCGCCGGTCGTCCGCTGGACGGCACGCGAACCAGTAACGGCAGTTTACCCGGCACATTCCGCGGATTGCCTGGCGTCTTGGTCAATGAAAAACGCTTGCGATTGATCATGAATGAGGCGGCCGATCCGGTGCGTTTGATTTGTCCGATTGACGAACCACCAGCGGCCGCAGTGGTTTTCGATTGGCCCAGCGCGACGACCGAAGCGCTGACGCGTCGAGGTGAACTGCGGCGGCAACGATTGATCGTCAACCAGAGCGAATCGGAATTGATCGCCGCCAAAAACTTTCTGCTGCCACAGTTGGACGTATTCGGCCGTTATCGTGTGCGCGGATTTGGCAACAGCCTGCTCGATCCGCGCAGCGGTCAACCACGGTTTGACAATGCCTATCAAGATTTGACCAGTGGTGACTTTGCCGAGTGGCAAGCTGGGCTTGAATACACCGCTCCGGTCGGTTTTCGCCAAGCTCACGCAGCGGTCCGAAACGCCGAATTGAAACTGACCCGAGAGCGAGCGATCATGCGATCGCAGCAAGAAGAAATCATCTACGGTTTAAGCTTGGCAATCGCGGAGCTCGATCGAGCACAAATGCTCAAGCAGACGAACTACAACCGTTACTTAGCAGCCAACCAACAGGTAATTGCTGTCGAAGCGGCGTATGAAGACGATCGTGTGGAGTTCATTGCCGTGCTCGATGCACGACGCCGACTAGCCGAGGCTGAAAGTCAACACTATCGTTCGCAAGCTGAGTACGCCGTTGCTCTCAAAAACGTCCACTTCGAGAAGGGGACGTTATTAGATTACGACCGCATCGCGAGCGTCGAAGGGCCATGGCCGGGCCAAGGAAACTTCAGGGCGCTAGGCAATCGCTAAGGCGGGGCGGTATCTGAGAACCGAGAAAAACCGCGATTAAAGCGGCTATCAATTTCAGATAGTTTTTCGGCATAACGGTTTCAATCTTTGGCTGATGCGAGTACGGCCAATTCATTCTTTGGCTGAGCTGTAACTCGCTTCTTAGACACGCAAGGGACGTGAACGCAAAGCCAACTGGTCACGCCACTCGCCTGATTCGATTGGCTCACTTTGTGTTGGGTGCTTAATATCACCAACACTCCTTATGGCGGCTTACCGCCTCAGAAATCGCTAGCTCCAGTGGCAGCTTAGGCAGCGATCGGGTAAGCGAAAGACCGACAGGTGAATTGCGTCCGTGGAGCAGCCTTGGCCCCGAAACAGCTCTCGCACCAAAAACGGAAACGCCGTGCAAGTCGCCGAACCGAAAATCGGTCCGACGCATTGCCGGACTTTTGGCAACCATGCGGAGCGGCTCTCAATTCACTGAGCCGACTATGGTACCAATAGAATTAACCCAGCCACGGCAGCCGTTTGCACAGCAGCGGCTTTGAGGTCTTGTTGCCCAAGTGTCGATGGGTGCTTCCATTGCAAAGAGCTTGGCTGAGAAGAGGGGACACATTTGCACGGCGGATGCATCGCAGCTTGGTAAGGCAGTGCCACATAACTTGCAAAAAAATGTGCCCCGGAAACCGCTGGTCGAAGCAATGGATATCGCACCTGGCCATAGCGTTCTAAGCACCGTTCTTCAAAGTAGAGCGGACGATGGCAAAATATCGGCGACTCCCAAAAATAGGCGTCATCTTGCCAGGGACGTGGCTCAAACCCAGACACCGTCTCCCCAGACTGGCGTGTCGAGGCAAATGCATCCGGCGGCATCGTTCCTGCGGGAGCGGTGATATCGAGCGAGATACTGCGAATGTTTCGATCTGTCGGATAAATCGACTTCTTGTCTTCGTCCTTGGCACCTTCTTCATCCACAAGTATCGGGGATACGATTTTTAACGTATCCGCATCAGGTGGCGGGGGAAGCGGTTCCGGTGACGGTGAACTGAGGTCTGCTTGCGGAACCAATTGGACCCAATGTTCCCTCGTGATTTCCGAAAAATTTTTTGCAGCCACAGGTGTCTGATTTTCCAGCCCAGTCATTGGGTCGGTAATCATCTCCCATTGCGACAGGGTGGCGACCGCGGCTGCGGAGCTGATATTCAAGCCGCCGGGCAGCGTGCGGATCGCCGAAGGTTGCTGGTCGGCATTCACACCAACACCGCCGGTGGCTAGGAAAGTGACCAAAGCGAGCCTTAAGTTTTGGGTCTTCTTTCTCATCATTCACCCATCAACGGTTTTTCACACAGAAATGACCAATCCCTATTCGGTTCATCGGTTAGACCAACCGCATCCATCGGCATTCTGGGAGTGGCCAGCAAATTCATAAGAATCGGAAAAGAAGGTATTTCCGGTTATTTGAAGCAACTCAATGGGTCCATCTGGGTGAAATGCGTTTGACTGACTATCATGACGACGGCGGTGGTCACCCCACGTTTTTCCGGAATCTGAGATGTCTGTTGCGCACTCATTGAACAAACTATTCGCCCGCACTCCACAGCATCGAAAAGCTTTGGGGCTGCGAAAACGAAAATCGCGTGATCGGTTTGTGCCGAACTTGTCGGTTACAACACTTGAAAACCGCATTTTGCTCAGTGCGAGTCTCGCCGGCACCTCAGAGACTGACACACTTTGGATGGTCGACACGCCAACTTCGGAACCTGAAAGTTTCGACAGCCAGAATGCTGGCGACATCAGCCAAGCGAATCAATCCGATCCGGTTTGGACCGATCCTGTCGCCTTCGCCAATGAGTTCATGGCGTGGTACCAGTCGCAAGATTTCTCGTTGTCGGACGGGCCGGTTTCCGTGCGATTAACGCCAACGTCGGGGACGCACACGGGGTTGTCCATCGACATTCCAGATGGAATCGTCCTGATCATTGACGGTTCATCGGGCGATGTACGGTTTACCGGTGCCTCACCGGCGTTAACCGTAATCAGTGGTGAAGTGATCGTCGAAAACAACATTACCTTCGAAACGTCGACCAACGACCCGACAATCGTTGTTCAAAGTGGTGGATCGTTGAAGTTGATCAATTCCGTCGTCAACGAAACGGTCGGTGAGAACCAATCAGCGATCTTGGTTCAAGCTGGCGGATCGTTAAACCTATTCGGCGGAAACAACCTGCTGAATGTCCAAGGCGATGGCCAACTGATCACCTGGCAATCGACATCAAACGTCAACATTGCCGGAAATCGATTCGCCATTAACGGCATCGAGTTGGATACCACTTCGACTGCGAACAACTTTGCGATCGAGGACCGAATGACCCATGGTTTGGACTTGGCGAATGTCGGCCAGGTCCGCTGGGTCAATCAGCAAACATTTGTCACCCAACAAAGCGGCAGTGTCGCACGCGCCGTGGCCGGTGCCAGCAATGGTGACACCATTTATGTTGCTGCGGGAACGTTTGTCCACACAGGCCAACTGGATATCAATCATTCCATCACAATCGTTGGTGCTGGCCAAAACCAGACGTTCTTGTCGCGCTCGGGCCAGGCTACCAGCACAGAATTGCGCACCGTTCAAATCAATGCTGCCGATGTGACGATCGAAAGTCTGACGTTCAACGGATGGACCACGCCGCACACCGACGCGACCGTCGGCAACGGCTATTTGGTTTGGCTCAATACAGGCGCCGACGAAGCGACATTCAACGATGTACGATTCCATGGCGACGACATTCGTGTGGCGATTTATCTGGGAACTCGCAACGACTTCACAATCACCAACAGCTTGTTTACTGGCACTTACTTTCGCGCCGCGATTCGGGGTGCGGGCGAGCGGATGTTGATCAGCCACAATCGCTTTGAAGAGAGCCATTATTGGTACAGCCCGATTTATATGGAGTATGGCGGGCAGACCAGCGGTGATATTTCATTCAACTATTTCGTCTCGCGAGTTGGTGTTAACAATCCATCGCAAGGGTTGTTCAAATCCGATGGAACGGGATTGCATGCGATCACAAACTTGCAACCCAATCGAACCACCGCCGATGGTCTGCGCATCTTTCATAACACGTTTCACTTTCAAGATGCAGACTTAGTCAACCAACTTGGCAACCGGCCGATTGCCGAAGCGATTCATATATCACCGTTGTTACCCGCCAGCGGACCGATCGTAATCCGTGACAATATCTTCCAAGGCTATACTTACACCGGGCTGCAATTTGAAACCAATCCGATGTGGAGGCCTGGTGAAGGCGTCTTCGGAGGCGCTTTGGAACTCAACGGTGACGGCCACTTCGGTATTTTCCAAAGCCCCATTTTTGACATCGGGGAAAAAGGATCCATGACGGTTTGGCTCAATACCGATACGCTCGGGAGACGCCAAATGCTTGCCGGCGGTGCTGTCGAATATCAACTTCGAAACACAAACGACATCTATTTCTACCCCGGAAATCTTGGCAGCAATAACACACTGATCTGGAGTTCAGATACTGTCAGCAGTAACACCTGGACCCATGTCGCCTTTACATGGGACCATTCCATACAATCGGGAAATATCTATTTCGATGGAAACGAAGTCAATTACCGCAATACATATGGTGCAAACGTAAGCCCGTCGTGGACACAAATCCTCAACACAGTCGACAAGCTAATTTTCATTGGCCGCGATCCGGGCAATCCGGGCTCGAGAGACTTCGACGGCAAGATGGATGACTTGGCGTGGTTCAATGACGTTTTGACGGTTGGCCAAATTCAAAGCATTCGAGATCACGGCGTTGCCATCGCCGCAGAAAGCGAAGCCAGTTTGGTTGCCCATTGGGACTTCGATCAAACGACCGGTAGCATTGCCTTTGACAACAAGAATGGCATCGAAATGCAAATCATTACCAATGGCATCGTACCCTTTGGGCCAGAGTTTCGCCCGGGAATGGGGCAGTTTGGTGGTGCGCTGGAGTTTGATGGGAGAGATGACTTCGCAACGTTCCAGGATCCGACTTTCGATGTCGGCGAAAAGGGGACCATCAATTTCTGGGTTCGGATGGACGATACAACGCGGCGCAACCAATTTTTGGAAGGCCCCGGGAATTCGGGATTCGAGGTGCAGTACCGCACCAACAGCAGCGGCCAAGTCTACTCACGGGTTACCACAGACGGAGATTTCGTGATTCGATCGGGCGGTGATCGTCCCGTTCTCACCGGAAACTGGACGAACATTCAGGTAATCTACGATTTCAACGGTCTCCCTTCCGTCGACGGCGGCGGTAGTCTCCGCATCTATTTAAACGGCAGCGAGTCGGGATACTTAAACACGCTCACACCGACAGACCTGACTTGGGCCGGCGTGATCAGCACCGTCAACGAGATGATGAATCTGGGGCGAGACCCCGGCGATCCGACCCGTTTTTTCGATGGTCTCATGGACGATTTTGCTTGGTTCAATGATGTGCTCACTCGTGACGAACGAGCCGCGATTCGCTCAGCGGCCGTGGGTGAGTCGGCACTTCACGGAGACAATCGGCTTTTGGCGTATTGGAACTTTGACAATGTCGTCGGTACGACTGTATTGCAGGGCGATGCTGGCACACAAATCCTGCTTTACCTTCAAGCCGAACCTCCGTTGCCTCAGCTGCAAGGTTTTGCAATCAACGCGTCTGCAAACACATTCGTATCCAACAATGTTTTCTTCCAAAACGATGTTGATTTTAATGCGATCGTCAACGACGCCGGTGACAATCTGTTCGGCGACCCGGTTTTTAATCTCTTACGCGACACGCCCGATACGAGCCAGCCTGATTATCAGGTCGGTTTCGGCGGAATGGCCACTTATTCATCTTCAGAGTTCTTGGCCAATTCATTCACGCTGATTCCACACGTCGGCGCCTATCAAGACAATCCAGGCCTATTCGGCAGTGGCGATTTGATTATTCGCGGCTCATCGGCGGATGACTTATTGGTAATCTCTGCAATCGTGCGCGACCCTACGACGGGACTCTATTCCGCCAGTGCACGCTATGTTCGTGGCGTTGGTGGGCCCAACCAAGTGGTTCTCGATCCGATTCTATTGGTCGACGTGGCTGGCATAACATTCAACGGCCAACTTGGCGACGATCACTTCATCATCATCCATCCGACCGGCGGTGTCTTGGCCCCCATCAACGGCATCACCTTCAATGGCGGAACCGGTGGCGAAGATTCCCCTGGTGGCAATTCGCCCGGCGACCTGCTGGAACTTCGCGGCGGCGCTACAGACACGGTTTCTTATGATATTACCAATGGCCTGGATGGATTCATTTCATACGACGGCATTCCGGTCATTTCTTATACTGGCGTGGAGCCGATGATCGACACGATCGCGAGCAACGATCGACAATTCGTCTGGCAAAATCTTGCCGGGACGCTTCGTTTGATCGACGACCCTGCAACCGGTCTGCAGCGAATCGAATTCGATAACGGCCAACAGTTGCAGTTTCAATTGCCAGTCGAGTCGCTGGAAATCATACACCTCGGAGCGGCTGATCACGACATTGAAGTATTGTCACTCGACTCAAGCTTTATCGGTGACCTTCAAATTGACAACACGAACGATGTTAGGATCGAGACTGAGATCAATATTCAAGGCGGCTTGATTATCACTGGTGACAACGTTTTCCTTCAACAAGCGATCACGACCGGCCAAGCGATTGAAATCACCACGGACAACGCGTTGTTGGTGAACGGAAACGTGGATGCTGGCAACGCGACGATTGCATTGCTGGTCAATCAAGACGGCATTGGCAACCAAGGGATCACCCAAACGGCGCCGACGACCATCCGCACCACGAACTCAACTGTCGACGCGGTTTTCGTGCAAGTCGGCGGAAACGGTAATTTCCTTCTATCACAAATCGAGACGGGAACTTCGGATTCTTTGGCTCAAGTTTCGCTTGACATCGGTGGGGCAATTATCAACGTCTTGGCCACCGGAGTGCCGAACGTCATCACCAGCAAGTTGCTGATCACCGCCGGTTCAGGAATCGGTGCGCCGACTAAACCGCTGCGTACCGACATCAATTTTCTAGAAGCGACAACCGACGAAGGTTATATCTGGGTAATCGAAAAAGATGATATTCAATTGCAAGGAATATCGGCAACGGGCAACATTCCCGTCGGTACAGCCCAGATCAACATTCAATCGCTTGCCGGGGCGATCAGTGTCTTAAACGGGACGTGGATTCGCAGCAGTACGGGTCAAGTCAATAACATCCCGCCGCAGTTGCGGATTGCACAAGCGAATCCTGCCGATGTGTTGCTGCCGGGCGACCCGACCCAAGAAGTGGTCGGAACAATCGGTGGTATAGAATCGCTGGGTGATCAGTTGGAAGTGGGCAGCAATTTTACGATTCTGGCGCGATGGGACGATGGCATTGTCAGCGTATTGGACTTTCCAACGGATGCGAATGTTTCGCCGACAGTCACCGGATTGCCGAGCGATCCGATCCTGCAAGCGGGCGACAGCATCATTTGGTTGATTGATGAAAGGAATCTTAGCACCGCATCCATTGAGCGTGGGCCGGTGGCCGAAGGTCCGATTCAAATCTTTATTCAACGGACTTACCCACTGATTTACCTTCAAATGTTACGACAACCTGAAGTCGTATCGACATTCGACTTGTTCAACGACCCCAACATCGTGCTCCGCGGGGCAACTCAACCGTCGCTGAACCGGTCCGAAACGGTCACCGTTATCACCCCGGTTGCGGAGGATATGTTTCGTCCGTCGGTCCCAGTTCCGCTGGTGGAACCGCCGATTATTGTTGCAGAGGCGAAGCAGACGGTGCTGGTTGATTTACTGCCTGCACCGCCCGGTCAGGTCATTTTTTATGACGATTCCGTCGGTTTGCAATCGACAGAAGAAGATGCAGTCACCCGTCTTTATTTGATATACGTTTTGCCCAATGGCGAAGAGGGCGAGCAGGTCAATCTATCGCTGTCTGAACTGCGAGATTTGTCGGGACTTTTGGATCGTCTTAAAACCGCGCCGATCCCTAATGGTTTGTATCGCATTTACTATCAAGAAGCTGGGCTTCCGACCCAACAATTGCTGGAGTTCCGAAAGACCGGTCGAACCATCGGCGACCCGGTACGAGAACCGGGACGTGGTTCCAATCAGTTAGAGGTTGAGCAACCGGCAGTGGAAGAAAACAAAGCGAATCAAGGCAACGATGATTCGGCCGCATTGCCTCAAGATTTCAACCGAGGAAACGGTGAATCCAGGGTGCTGCTCTCGAGATTTTCCATAAAGTCCGTTGGTGATGAAAGTGCGTCCTTCAGCCGAGTTGCTAGACAGGTTCGGCGTTGGACCCAGTGACGAGCGACAAGAATTATTCCGAATATCCACCAGATCATAACTATGACTGACCAAAAGACCATCACTTGTGCTGCTTGCAATCATCAATGGGATTCCAAGTCCTCAGCCGATCACGCCTGTCCGGCTTGTGGCCAATCGGCTCTGTGCAGCCAAACCGTCGACAGCGACAGCGTAGCATTGGCCGACGACCGAATCACTCAAACGGTTGACAGTGATACACCCAATCCTTTCACCAACCGACTAGCCAAGACCGTTGATAGTGACACAGCCGATGCGATCGACGACTTTCTTGGCGAGACCGTCGATGGTGACAGAGCGATCGTGCTTAGTCTGCCGCTCAAACAACAACAATCGTCACCGCAACCGGTGCCAAACGATGCGATTGGCATGACGATCCAGGCCGGGCGTTGGGCGCCATCCAGCGATGAAATGCGAGACATCGCCGCGACGGCGCCACCCGAATTGTTACATCGCCTGATGACGACAGGGATCTTTTCCGAGATCGCGTCCGACGCAGCGGTCGGTGGTACTGACAAAACGATTCCTCAGATCACGGAAACGGTCGATCACTCGTCCGATTTGCCTATCGGTGGAATGGTCGACAAGACCGTTCAATTCGACTCAGCGAATGGCGACGGTCGGACCATCAATGACACGTCCGTCGAAGGATTGGGCGCAACGATCGACGAAGTGCCAACCATGGGTAGCGTCAAGGTTGCGGCGGGTTTGGGAGCAACGATCGCTGGCACCGCCGGCACGGTTGATGATATCGGTGAGCCACCTGGTAAAGGCGACCCATCGAAAAAGACTCAGGGACGCCTAGAACGAACAATCGAAGGATCGCACGCCGACCGCCCCACAGCATTCGATTCGATTGCCAGCAGCGCCGCTGCGGCGGCATCTAATAATGAGCTTGAAAAGACATTAGTTATCCAGCGAAGGATCCTGCGACCTGAAATTATCGATCCGAAAGAAGGGATCGAGCAGATCGACCGAAGCGACTATGACCTGCTGAGGAAGCTGGGTGAAGGCGGCATGGGCGTGGTATTTTCCGCCCGCCAACAATCGATTCGACGGGTCGTTGCGTTAAAGATGCTTAAAGCGCGCAGCACCCACGAAGTGAAACAGCGTGAAAAGTTTTTGGCCGAGGCCGTGATCACTGGCGACCTCGAGCACCCAAACATTGTCCCCATTTATGACTTGGGACGCGATGAAGAGGGGGCGATCTTTTATGCGATGAAGTGCGTCAACGGGACTCCGTGGGACAAACTGATCCAAGAAAAGACGCAGCAAGAAAACCTTGAAATCTTGATGAAGGTGGCCGATGCCGTTGCGTTCGCACACAGCAAGAACGTGATCCACCGCGACTTAAAGCCAGAGAACGTCATGTTGGGCGATTTCGGCGAAGTGTTAGTGATGGACTGGGGGCTGGCAATCTCCACGGTCACTTACAATCGATTCGCACTTGGTGGAACGCCCGCCTATATGNNTCTCGGGCCTGCCGAGGCAATTGGTGTCCACAGCGACATCTACCTGCTAGGCGCGATCCTTTATGAGTTTATAACGGGTTACCGACCCCATAAAGGCGAATCGATCAGTTTGTGCCTCATGGCCGCAGGGCGCAATGAGATCATTCCGACTGAGAAAACTGGCGAATTAATCCAGATTGCCTTCAAGGCGATGGCTAATGAGCCTCGAGACCGATATGCCAGTGTGCGAGATATGCAGGACGCGATCCGCGAATACCTGTCGCATACCGAAAGCATCGCGCTGACCACCCGTGCACAAGGCGATTTGGCAGAGGCGTTGAGTTCGAACCGCTATGATTCTTATGCCAGAGCGTTGTTTGGATTCCAAGAAGCGATTGCGCTTTGGGATG
>DNWZ01000374.1:0-8286 GCA_003506095.1 Planctomycetaceae bacterium
GGCGAATCAAGCTCTCGGCACGAGCGAAATCGTGCACCCCAACCGCCGCTCCGACACGCAATCTTCCTTGCGGATCTTTGCAGGCATTGGGAAACCGCTTCATCATGTCGATGTCGCGGATCGTAATGAGTCCCGTCAGTTTGTTATCTTCGTCAACCAGCAGAAGTTTCTCGACCCTTTTTGCCGTTAAAATCTTCTCAGCTTGCTCAAGCGTCACATTCCCTACAGCCGTCACCAGGTTTTCCCGCGTCATTACCGCACTGATTGGTAAATCTGGGTCCTCTAGGAAACGCAGGTCGCGACGAGTCAGGATTCCCGCCAGCGTGCGGTCGCGCTGGACGATCGGGATACCGGACACGTTCGCCTGGTCCATCAACTCCGCCGCTCGGCCGACCCGTTCGTCAGGCGAAAGGGTCACCGGATCGAAGATAATGCCATTGGCTGAACGCTTGACCTTCAGCACCTCTTCGGTCTGTTCCTGAGACGTCAAGTTTTTGTGCACAATGCCTAAACCGCCCTCTTTTGCCAGCGCGATCGCCATTTCGGCTTCGGTGACGGTGTCCATCGGCGAGCTGAGTAGCGGGATCGGCAAGCGAATGCGGCGAGTCAGGCGTGAGCTGACGTCGACTTCGCTGGGGACACAGTCGCTGTAGCGTGGAAGGAGCAGGACGTCGTCGAATGTAACGCCGTGGAGAACGATTTTTTGTTCCAAAACTTCGCCGCGCCCGGCCCGGTCGGACCCTTGCGGCGGCAGTAACGCGTCGGACATGGAAAACCCGCGGGGGATAGAAAGTCAGTGGCTGCAATTTAGGATAATAGATGCGATCGGCGAGTGACGTGAAGGGGGTGGACTGGCTGCCCTCTTTACAATCCGCGAAACCTGGGAGTCCCCATCGATGAATGACCGATATTTTCCGTCTCGTTCTTTGGCCAGCCGTTTAGTTTGGATTGCGACACTCGCGATTGGCACGATCGCGGTTTCGTCACTGCTGGGACCTATCCGCGCCCGTGCCGAAAATCCGTCAGGGGTTTGGCGAGGGCAATGGACGAGCCAATCGTCTGGCCACCGCGGGGCGCTGGGAGCCAAAATCCGCCCTGCCGGACCGGATCATTACAAGGCAACATTTTACGGACGCTTTGCCGTCGTGATCCCATTCTTTTACCGCACGACGCTCGACCGCATCCCCGGCACGACCGACATGTACTACTCGGCCAAGAAGATGCCGCTGCTAGGCACCTATGAAACGACCGCGCGGATCTCGGGCAACCATTTCCGAGCCGACTTTGTCGGAAAGAAAGACCGAGGCATCTTCGAAATGCGCCGCCGTCGGTAAGACGGCTAACGGTCTAGCGTGGCGTTGTCACCTACCGTTTGTTGGCCGGAAGGTTCCAGCTTGTAGAAAATGGCGACTGGCAAGAAGAGCAGGGCCATTGCGGCAAACAACGTTGATCGTGGCCAATCCATCGCGATCACAAATTGGTCCAGGGCCATATACAGCACTCCCGACATTACGATCGCAAAGAAGTTGGCTTGATTCATCACTGCGATCATCCGGCCTTTCAATTCCACCGGTGGCCGTGCTTGCAAGAAGACTTGGATCGGGATCGAGAAAAACGCGGCAGCGCCGCCCAACGCGATCAAAAGCAGTGGCAGGCCCCATCGGCCGACCAACAGTTGGCCACCGGGTAGGGTGATCGACATGATCGCACAAGAAACCACCACGCCCCACATTCCATAGCGAAGAATACGAGGCCCGCTGTCACCGTTGCCAGAACGGCTGAGCCAACCGGCCGTCACACCGCCAACAGCAATACCGATACTGATTAACGCGACCATTAAACTGGTGGCGGTATTGGTCAATTTCAATTGAGATATGCACAGCGAATTCACCGATTGAACCGTCAAGCCGGCGATCATCCAAAAGACACACGATGCACCAAGTGCCAACACAAGCTGAGTGTCCTGGCGCAACAAACCACGCATCGGTTTGGGTACGACTAGGTATTCGCGGCTGAACGACAGGCCGGGTGCCGCAGCGGCAACGGGGCGAATCAGAAAGCTGACCGCCGTACCGATGATTGCAATCAGGATACAAACGACCGATGCGAACCATAGCCTGGGCGCTGCGGCCAACTGATTGGCCTCGCCGTTGCCAGCCAAATCCTTCAGCGGGCCGGCCAATGCAGTGCCAAAAATGATCGCGATGAAGGTTGTCATCAGCACGATCCCGTTGGCCCGTGCCAATTGATTGGACTGCATCATCTCGGGCAAAATGCCATATTTCGCTGGCCCAAAGAACGCGCTTTGCATGCCCATCAAAAACATCACCACCCACAGGCCCGAAAACCCGATCGTCGGGGCGGCCAAGAACGCGAATAGGCCCAGAACCATCACAACGATCTCCGCCGCCTTGCTGAAGACAATCACGCGACGTTTGCTGTAACGGTCGGCCAAGTATCCCGCAACGCCACCGAAAATCACGAACGGGATGCCGAAGACAACCGTGGCGATCCCTTGCAAGTCGCTGCCACCACCATCGGCTGCAGCCGCCACCCCACCGGCAACCGCCGTCGGTATGGCCAGCAGCAGCATCAACTGCTTGAACAGGTTGTCATTGAATGCCCCTAAGAACTGCGTCGCAACATAGCCGACGAACGAAGGATTGCTCAGCGGATGCGGGACCGCCGCTTCGGTTACGTTCGTGGTCAATCGCAGGTTCCTTCAGCAAGTGTTTCCGACGCATGCGTTCACAACGATCAGTGAACCGGCAATTCCACCAACTTGTTTTCCGCCGCCATCTTGCGGATGTCTTCGGTGATCTTCATCGAGCAATACTTGGGTCCGCACATGCTGCAGAAGTGGGCGCTCTTGAAAGTATCCTGAGGCAACGTTTCGTCGTGATAGCGTTTCGCCGTTTCGGGGTCTAAAGACAGTCGGAACTGTTCGTTCCAGTCGAACGCGAACCGGGCTCGCGACAATGCATCGTCGCGGTCTTGAGCGCCCTTGCGACCACGGGCGACGTCTGCTGCGTGCGCCGAAATTTTATAAGCGATCACACCCTGCTTGACGTCTTCTTCGTTGGGCAAACCGAGGTGTTCTTTCGGCGTCACATAGCACAGCATCGCCGCGCCATGCCAACCCGCCATCGCGGCGCCGATCGCACTGGTGATGTGGTCGTAACCAGGCGCGATATCGGTGACCAAGGGTCCGAGCACATAAAACGGTGCGCCATTGCACAGTTCGATCTGCTTCTTGATGTTCATCTCGATCTGATGCATCGGGATGTGCCCAGGGCCTTCGACCATCACTTGCGTTCCGTTGGCCTGACCACGTTTGGTCAATTCGCCCAAGACATCCAATTCCGCGAATTGAGCAGCGTCGGACGCATCGGCGATCGAACCGGGACGCAGTCCATCCCCCAGGGACCATGTGACGTCATATTCACGCATGATGTCGCATAGGTCGTCAAAGGCGTCATATAAAGGATTTTGCTTGCCGTGAGCCATCATCCATTTGGCGATCAAAGAACCGCCGCGACTGACGATGCCGGTTACGCGATTGACGCTCAGGTGCAGGTGTTCCAGCTTTACTCCGCAGTGGACTGTCATATAGTCGACGCCCTGCTTGGCTTGATGTTCGACCATGTCCAAGAAGTGCTGGGCCGTCATGTCTTCGATGTTGCCACCGAGCTCCTCCAACATCTGATAGATCGGAACGGTTCCGATCGGCACAGGCGACTTGGCGATGATGCCACGACGGATGTTGTCGATATCTTTGCCGGTCGACAGATCCATCACCGTGTCGGCACCGAAATGGACGGCGGTGTGCAACTTTTCGAGCTCTTCGCCGATGTTGCTGGTCACCGCACTGTTGCCAATGTTGGCGTTGATCTTGCATTTGGCGGCGATTCCGATGCACATCGGTTCGAGCGACTGAGCGACGTGGACTTTGTTAGCGGGGATAACCATCCGACCGGCGGCCACCTCGTCGCGAATCAGTTCAACGGGCAAATCTTCTCGTTTTGCGCAAAACTCCATTTCTGGGGTGATTTCGCCAGCACGGGCGGCAAGCAATTGTGTGGTATTGGCCATCGTTAGCAAAACTCCTTCAAAGAGTTAATCGATTAAGAAATAAACAGGCTGTGCCTGGTTGAGAAATCACCGCCAAGGCGGCGGAATCAGCAACTAAGTTATAGGCATCCGATTGCGATGCGAGTAGCCAAGGGGACCCGCAATTCGGCCAGATCGATATTTATGCTGGCAATTCGACCCAATGCACCGTTCGACCATGGCGGCATTCCAGCGAAATGCCTGGCACAAAAACGACGAAAAAACCCGGCCACAAGTGACCGGGTTTTTTGAATCGAGTTGAATCGAGAAAGGGGCAAACGCCCAGACCGGACTAACGCTTGCTGAACTGGACGCCGCGGCGAGCACCACGCAAACCGGGTTTCTTGCGTTCCTTCATTCGTGAATCCCGCGTGAGGAAACCACCGTCCCGCAGTGGATCATGCAAGCCTTCGTTCAGGCTGACCAATGCACGGGCCAAACCCATTCGCACGGCACCGCTTTGGCCGGTCATACCACCGCCGTTGACTCGAACCAACACATCGACCTTGCCCGTCTGTTCGACCAAGTTCAACGTTGCCATGATGGCGGCGCGGTCTTGTTCGTTGAAGAAATAATCTTCCATCGTCTTCTTATTGACGGTGAACTTGCCCGAGCCTGCACGAATGCGAACGCGAGCAACGCTTGACTTGCGTCGACCTGTGCCGAGTGAATCGCCGTTGATCTTGTCTTTCTTAGTTGCAGACATCAGAACTTGCCGAGATAAAAATATAGAAAGGTTGAAAGTTGAAAAATGAACTGAGGATTGAGGAAATCCGACAGTCAGTTGCAGGCAGCAATCAGGCCGTGACCTTCTTGCCGACTCGCTTCAATTCTTGAGGCACTTGAGCACTATGTGGATGCTCTGGGCCCGCATAAATCTTCAGCTTGTCCATCATGTGACGAGCCAATTTATTCTTGGGCATCATCCGGCGGACGGCGTGAAAAATAAGGTCTTCTGGCTTTCTTGCTTGGCGATCGGCATAGCTTTCCAGACGCAAGCCGGGGTGTCCGGTGTACCACGTAAAGTGGCGAACGTCCATTTTGCGACCCGTCATGCCGACTTTTTCGGCATTGATGACAATGACGTAATCGCCACAGTCAACGTGCGGGGTGTATTCCGGACGGTGCTTGCCCATCAGGACCATCGCAATGTCGCTGGCCAAACGGCCCAACACCTCTTCCGAGGCGTCGACGATAAACCAGTTTTTTTCAAGTTCGCCAGGCTTGGCGACGTAAGTTCTTTGAGCAACCACTGTCTGAAAACCGCTAGGTGATTTGGTGTTTGGGGATGGCCTTTGGCGCCGGGGCGCGGACCTGCCGCCCATTGGGATCGAGCAATGTATTGATCGCCAGCCATTTTGGCAAGTCGTTCTGGGGCATTGCCGCCTCAAATTTCGTTCTGCACAACAAAAAAACTCGTGCAGAGGAAAAATCGGTCGCCATAAACGCTGCCAACGACTTCGCGTCTCGTATCTATCGACCCAAATAGGCGTCAATCTGTTCCGCTTTTTGTAACAGATACGGCACATGGGCTTCTGTCGTCTGGACAATTCGCGAAAGCCCACGAAGCTGGGCCACAAACTCCTCGTTGAACTTTCGCTGCTGTTCGTCTCGCCAGGTCTGTTCCAGTTGATTCATTTGTGCTGATAACATCGTACCGCGAGTCCTCAACTCTTCAGCGAACAGCTTCAAGTGGGTTGCGAATTGGCGGAGCTGTTCAGGATCGACTACGGCTTGACTCATCACACGCCTCGGACTTTACAAAACGAGAAAACGAATCGCCCAGGATCGCCCATTGGCGTGCTTGCCAGATGCGACGCTGGCTTACACTTGCGGCTCGGCCGGTTCAACAGCCGGCTCGGCCGGAATCAACGGTTCGACAACCGCCTCAACCGCAGCCTCTGCTTTGCCAAAAATCAATTCGAACGCTTGTTGGTAATGCAACGCTCCGTAAGTCATTTCGCCGCCTTGGTGACCGACCGCACCGACCATCGCGGCCAAGCCCAACAAGCCAATTTTCCATACCTTTCGCAATCGCTCACTCCCCTTGGACAGCGCCGCTAACGCGACGAACGAAATCACGATCGCAAGCACGGTGACGATAATCGCCGACCAACGGTGCCAGAAAATCTCTGAATCCATGTCGACACGATTCCAACTGCCATAACCTCGCTGGACAGCGAACGCCCATCCCATCGCCGACGCGACGATCGACGATGCAGTGCCGATAAAGAGACACGACAACGCGACGTGATCGCCCAAAACCGGGTACTTCAAACCGACGACAACAAACAAACCGCCGACCAACAGCAGGGCGATCGGAAAGTGAACGGTCGCGGGATGGAAATAACCTTGAAATGCCCACAATCTCGCAGGCAACGATGCTGGCTCGGTGGCCAAATCGCCGCTTGAAACTTCACCACTTGCATCCAGCGGGGCGGCGACGCCCGCTGCCCTGACTACATAACCTTCCGGCCAATCGGCTCCTTCGTCGATCCAAACGCGAACCAATGCTAGCTCCGCTGGCGATAGCGGACCTTTGTGGCTAGCAGGCGGCATCAGCATATCGGGATCTTCGCTCAATAAATACTCGGTCATCAGCGAACTGGCACCACTGTCGCCCGCTTCGATGTAGTCGACAATCGAATCGGGCGTATCGATGCGAAAGTCGTTTTTCGCGTTTTTCGCGTTGTGACACTCCAAACAGCGCGACGCAAAAATCGGTGCAATGTCGCGGCGAAACTGAACAACACGACCTTGGTCGTCCACCGGGCTTGCCGCCTGCTGGGCCGATGCCGGAATCGTTAAACCGAACAAGAGAAACGCAATCAGCGAGAGTCGAAGCCGTGTTGTGATCATATTCATGCATCGAATGTGGGAGGGGGCGTGGCCCGGGAAGGTCCGACACGGTTGTGCCGCGATGGCCAGCCAGCCTGAGACAACTGTGTATCCGCAATTCATACCGGCTGCGAACGTCATTTTGTCCGCAGGATTGCCTCAAACTTCTCTCATTATTGCCGCAAGCGTGGCCAGCGGGAAGCCGATCGGCAAACTGGGGGCATAAATGGCCGATAACGCGAGCATTACTTTGAAGGCTTTTGCCGATTGAGCCTGTCAGCGAAACATTGACGCCGCAGCCCGATTGCCGCACCTGAAAACCGTGCTGCGTCGATAACGAGGTTTCAAGGGCGCTCTTTCTACCAACCAAATCGCTTCGCGCCCTCTTCCTATCCTTCCACCACCGATAGCGAGCAGGCATGGCATTCCTTTCCGGTAGCCTCACTTTTGAGCGTTTTCGTATTTTGACCCCCGAAGTCACGATGTTCGGGCTTGAACATATCGAGCGGATGCAGGAATTGACTGCAGGTGAGTTCCAGCCGAACACCGAAGAAGCGGTTCACTTAGGATTTCTGGGCGGCGCCCATCTTTTCGACCAATCGTTTGATCTCGAAAAAAACGTGATCAATGACGCGCTGCACTTCGCGATGCGGACCGACACCAATCAAGTCCCCTCGGCGATCCGCAAGGCATGGACGCAAATGGAATTGGCCGCAATTATGGCCGAAAATCCAGATCGCAAACCGAACAAACGAGAAAAAGAACAGGCTCGCGAAGCCGTGGAGCAACGGGTCGAAGCCGAGGTCGCATCGGGTAAATATCACCGGATGAGCCAAGTGCCAGCGCTGTGGGACGCACCGACTTCGATGATGTATTTCGGGGCATCCAGCTCGACCGCCTGCGGCGCGTTTGCCGACCTGATGTCCCACGCCTTTCAAATGGAACTCGATCGCATCGGCTCGGGCTACCTGGCCGGACAATGGGCGCAAGCTCACGGCTCAACAGCAGCACTGGACGATGTTCGTCCGACCGTTTTTCACCCCGAACACACCGGCGGCGAAGCGGGTTGGGCCAACTCCGACGCAATGCATCCCGATTTCTTGGGCAATGAGTTCTTGCTTTGGTTGTGGCACACGCTCGACCACGACACCGATACACTCAAATTATCCGACGACACCGAGGTAACGGTGATGTTTTCGAAGTCGCTCACGCTGGAGTGCCCCGCGGGTATTTCAGGCCGAGAAACGATCTCAGCGGAGATTCCGACTCGATTGCCCGAGGCGCTCGAAGCAATCCGCAGCGGAAAACTGCCTCGCAAGGCCGGGCTGACGATGGTTC
>DNWZ01000374.1:8359-13339 GCA_003506095.1 Planctomycetaceae bacterium
GCGAAACGATCGACCTGCTGTTCGAAGTCTTCTGCCGGGTGCGCCTGTCCAGCGATTGGGACGAACAAGTCCAGCGGATCAGCCAATGGGTCAGCCCGTTGCATGCGGACCGACAACGCAACGCGGCTTAGCAGCAGACAGAATCCAGCCAAACGATTTGGCCAATTTTAACGGTTGTACTGAATGTCCGGCCATCGGCTTGCCGATGACACGTTCACGGGCGAGGTGTGCTTTNNTGTCTCGTGAACAGGGTGAGTGGCGGACATGCTGGTTTTCTTTATCAAACAAATATTAAGCCTGAAGAAGGCGATTCTCGGGCGGCGCGAGCCACATCAACTCGCCTGGGGACTGGCGCTAGGGTTGTTCCTAGGGATCGTGCCACACGGCAACCTGCTGGCATTTGCGATCCTGTTGTTCGTACTGTCGGTCAACGTGAACCATGGCATGGTCGCAGTGACCGCTGTGATTGCATCGATGCTGGCCAGTCGGCTCGATTCGCAAACGCATGCGGTCGGCAACTACCTGCTGAATCACCCAGACTTTGCCCCGGTCCTTGCCTCCGCATGGCAATTACCGGTCATTCCATGGACGGATATCAACAATACAGTCGTTATGGGCAGCTTTGCTGTCGGGCTAGCGTTTGTTGTTCCGGCTTACTTATTTTCTTACCCCATCTTTCATTGGCTGGCACCGGAATCAAACGATGTTCCGGTCGATGTGCTGCCGCCGCCAACCAACGCGGCCGCTGTCGGCCAAGCAACTCAAAGCCTCAAGCTACATTGCGCCGAGGACTCAAACGATCGGATCGCAGCGGGCGAAATCGCCGTTTCAGGTGCCGTATTGTCAGCTAGTGAAATCGATTCGAATCTAGCAGCAATCGCCAATCAATCCGCAACCGCTCCCGTTTTCCTTCCTCTAAACAACGTTGAAACCGTTGCGATCGATGCGGCATTTGGGCAAGCGGCCGAAGCAGAAGAATTGGCCAAACGAACAATCATCGACACACGCATTGAAGTCGTGCGTATGTATCCGATTGCCCGGTCCGCCAATGCCGAAGATCAATCGAAAGAGGCGATACCGCTAGCCGAGCTAGAACAAGTCGCACGAGAGACATCCGAGCAAGATCCACCAATGAGCGAAGCATTGAATTATTTGCTTCGTCAATTGCGTGATGCACGTCAAGGGAGAGCAGCATGATTCGCTGGCGTTTCATCCTTCCGCGAGTCCTATTGGTCGCGGCGATTTTATTAATCATTCGATATGCGTTGCCGCCTGCAGTGCGATACGTAACGGTTTCGGCGATCGAATCGGCAACCGGCGCGAAAGTCGAAATGGCTAGCGTCGAAGTTGGCCTATTTCCACCACGTGTGCGCTACCGCGAATTGCAAATCGCCAATCCCGGCGAGAACAAATCGATGAGCAATTTGGCCCAGGCCGAATCGGTCGATCTTATAATCGATGGCGCGGCACTTTTACGGCGGCGTTATGTGATTCATGACGCTCGCATTACAGGCCTGCAATTCGATTCGGATCGCTCGACCAGCGGCCATATCGAGCGGGAACCCAAGCCCGAATCGGCGGAACCATCAATGGCCATGAAATGGCTTTCGGGTTGGATGAACTCCGCAGTCGATTCCGCAAAATCACAGGTCGACAGCCTTGTCGAAAACTCCGAAACACGTCGTCGGGGCGACCAAATTCGTCGTCGCTGGAAGACAGAATATGAGTCGCTAGCCAAGCGAGCGGAGGACCTTGAGATTGCGATTAAGGATGTTCATCAAACCGCCAAAGGGATCGAAAACCCATTGCGAGATTGGCCACGGGTCGATGCAACCTTGACCAAAGCGCGGTCCATTCAAGAAGAGCTTGTGGCAGTAAGAAAAACGCTCGATGCGATGCCAGCCCAAGTTCAATCTGATATCCTGTCGATGGAAAAAGCCAAGCAAACCGACTTGCAGCGAGCCCGCGAAGCGTTGCCATTTGATCTTGCCGAAGGCGAAAAACTCGGCCCCGGCTTATTGGTTCAAACAGTCCGCAAACAGATCAATACGATGCGCGGTTACTTAGATACCGGACGCGAAGTTTCCGAATGGACGGTGGCTAAGCCAAAGGTGGAGAGATGCCGTGGCGAATTGGTCGATCTGGAAAAAGGAAACCACTTGCCAACGATTTTGGTCCGACGCTGCGAAGTCGCTGGCGCTCTGCGTGCCGATGGAAAACAATATACGCTTGCGGGGATTCTCGAAAACCTGACACCCCAATCGAAACTGCTGAACGATCCGATGCGAGCAAGAATTCGCTTGCAAGGTGAGCAGACGATCCGACTGGATTATGCCAGGGATAACTCGGGTGAAATTGCAAACGAATCGCTGACGATGCATTGGCCCGAAATCCAAGCGCCGACGATGCGGCTAGGCTCCAATGATGCACTCGATCTTGCAATCCGCGATGGAAAGCTGGAACTTTGGGTACAGTTGAATACTTCTGGCGACCAAATCCAAGGGCGTTTGGTATCGCGACGCCTAGGTACGCGAATTGAATTGGGTGGCCCAGAGAAGGTGCTCCGTACTCCTCTGTTTACATCCCTTCAAAACAGCCTGGCGTCCGTAGACCGAATCGAGATCGACACCAATTTTGTCGGTACTTGGAACGATCCCGAATTCAAAATCAACTCAAACTTGACAGAAGTTTTGCAATCCGGAGTTCGCGAGGCGACAGCCGGTCAAATCGCCGCTACTCGGCAGAAGATGGAGTCGGAAGTTAACCGCGTTTACGCCGATCAAGTCGGCCAGTTGCAATCGTGGCTTGCATCTCAACAGGTAAAGACAAATGAATTGCTGGCCAAAGCCGACAACACGGTTCAAGACATCAGCCGCAAGGTGATGAGCGAAACCAGCAAGGCCGATGCTTACCTGGGGCGATTACGTGGCAACCTGCCCATGGTGAAATAATCGGAACAGCATTTACCGGGCGGTGTTCGGCATCACGCGGTAAGGCTCGGTGCTGTTAGCCAGATCGGTGGGTCGCAGCTTTCGATCCATCGCCTAGGCAGATCATCGCATTGCTTGGCGCCACCGGGTACAGCAATGAGACCGCAACTTGCCCCCGGCTGGATTCTTCCCAAGTCGGGCCGGTGAAATGCGTCTGCACCGTGAAGCGTTGCCATTGCAAGCGTTTCTTGCCAACCGATATCCGGACGATGCTCGAGCAACCAGCGCACTTCATTCCAAACCGATAGGTCGGGATTGCTGGCCAGCGAGTCGGTACCTATGGCGACGCGAATGCGACGGCTCATCAGTTGACGCACCGGATGCGGAGAATGCTGGAAAAATGCGTGGGTCCTTGGACAATAGACTACGGTCATTTGCGGCTGACGGGCCAAAAACTCGATCTCCAGCGGTCGAAGATCGTTCCCGTGAATGACGAGGGCGGACGGAGCCTGAGCAATGATTTGAAGGATATCTTGCGTTACTGTCCGACCTCGCCCGAAATGTCGGGCGTCAAAAACGCCGATTTTCTTTAATTGCTCAGCAAAAGGCCCAGTACCACTCTCCATCAACTCGCGTTCTTCTACGCTTTCGCAAAGGTGCATCGCAAGAATCGACTTTTCTTTCCTCGCATATTCGACGCAGCGTGTGATCGTTTCGATCGAAGTCGAGTAAGGTGCATGCGGAGAAATCGCAGCGGTTACCCGATCGACAATTTGCGATTTGGCAAAATGGGCTGACGCGACCGCAAGTCGCTCCTCGGCGCGGGCAATGGCCAACCCCAAAACTTCGCTAAAAACCACCATCTCTGGCACTAGCGGGTTGCGAAATCCAGCCCAAGGCAGGGTCGCGATCTCGCCAACCAGTCGAGCACCCCCATGAAATGCCTGGCTTGCTCCCGCAGCGATCACCGCCCCGGGATCATGCCGCGAGGTGCGATTTTGGATCACCAGTTCGATCCACTGGTGAAGCTTTATCCCAGAAAACCCAATCGGCAGCGCCAGATCCGAAAACTCCAAGTGCGTGTGCGCGTTGATTAGCCCAGGTAAAATTGCACTATCACCAAGATTGATTACCGGAGGCCCATGCGGCCAGCCGTCACCAACACCTAGAGCCACGACTTCATGCCTCTTGGCCATCACCCAGCCATTTTCGATCGGTGCCTCGCTGATGGGTAAAATCCAACGGGAGCGAAAGATTTTTTCAGCCACCGGACCCGAATCACCTCTTAAAAATGCTTCAGCCACCGTTGCCCACCCTCGAAAACGTCTGAGAAATCGGTTTTTTTCCGCACCTACCACCGACGTCGCCAAGAACTTGCTTGGGAAACCCTGATTGGGAAACGAAACATGGGCCAGTGAGTCGGCGGAATTTTTTTGAAACGGAAGCTTACCTCGAAACGAACGACTCAGCGAGCCACTTGTTTCGCAGACAAACCCGACGAAACGCGGCCATTTTTTCCGCACCGGGCTTTCTGTATGTCTACACGATTCGCGCCGAGTACTGTTTGCACTTTACCACCGAACGCGAAGGCGTTGGTGCTGCAGTATTGATCGGAGCGCTAACGCCGATCTGGGGAATCAGCGAAATGCAACACAAGCGAAACAAATCAGACTTCCTGAAACTTACCGGCGGACCAGCAACGCTCTTCCAGGCACTAGAAATCAATCTTTTGCAGAACGGGTCTAATCTGAAGACCTTGGATTATTTGGTGATCAACGCTGGCGAAAAAATGGTTGCACAGAAAATTGCTGCAACGTCACGAATCGGAATCAGTCGCGGAAGAGACATTCCGCCACGTTTTGTGATTGCCGGCTAACCGTAGATTAGTCGCGAAACTAGCGACCTAGCGTCGGGAGTGATGAATCTTTCGGAGATCACGACGAAGATAAATTGATGGACTGGGATCGATCGCAAGAAACGGATCGAGCCGTATAAAAACGAAAAAACCCACCAAGGCAGGCGACACGCCTTGGTGGGTCTTCGTACTTAT